>JANMJU010000193.1:0-63138 GCA_031371545.1 Chitinophagaceae bacterium | reverse complement strand
GGAAGCGGCAGCATAACCATACACAAAGGCATCATCGAGATCTTCATCTTTCATTCCCGGAACAGCAAAAATACCGGCTGGTAACACTATTTCATTATTGCTTGCACTGTAGTAGGCATCGTATGTTTGTGGTGTCATTTTCCATTCTTCCCTGTCAACAGGTTTACCCAATTTTTTTATATTGTAATAGTGTTTAAAAATATTGGCACTGATCATATTATTAAGATAAGAGCCGGCAGTAATTTCTAGTGAACTGAAATTTCTCCACTTATCAGGATAGCCTACTTTTTTAGATACTTTACTCAATTTGTCTAACGCTGTTACTTTAGTGGCTTCACTCATCCAGGATAATTTTTTTATCCTTTCGGCATAAGCTGTTCTGATGGCTTCCACCAGGTTGCTGTAACGGTCTTTCACTTTTTCATTAAAATATTCTTTTGCAAAAAGCTGGCCCAGTAAGTCTCCCATGGCGGATTGTTCTGCATCCAACACTCTTTTCCATCTTGGCCTCAGCTCTTTGGCACCCGTAAGCAGTTGACGGAAATTGAACGAATTCAGGTAGGTTGTATTATCAAGAAAGCTGGCATACGATTGTACGAGGTGGAATTTTAAATAATTTTTCCAAATAGTAAGGTCTGTGTTTTTTATTTCGTTGCCCAGTGCTGTCAAAAACTCAGGCTGCCCAACAACAATTGAATCCAGTACATTTTCAATACCAATTTTTTTTGCATAATCATTCCAGTAAAAAGTATTGCATACATCAGCCAGCTGGTTAATGGTCATTTTATTATAGTTAGCATAGGGGTCTCTCAGGTCTTCCAGTTTTCTGCTGGCGGCAGCTAATCTTTTCTCCAGTTCATACACATCATCGGTACACTTGTCTGCAAAAGCTTTGCTCATACCAAGCTGCACAAAAGTAAGCGCCATATATTTTTTATAAGCGGCTCTTATATTTGTGGTGCGTTCATCAATTTTAAAATAATATTCTCTGTTTGGCAAGCCAAGCCCTCCCTGGCCTATCCGGTAAATAATGAGGGCGCTGTTTTTGGCATCTTGTGTGGCACTGCCGGTAAAAAAACAATTGATACCATCAATATGAAATGCTGCTGCAATGCCTGTTAACTCTGATGATGACTGTAGCTTGTCAATTTTTTTGAGGTGATTTTTTAGAACTGATAAGCCAGCTTTATTAATAGTATTTGTATCCATCGCCGCTTTCCAGAAATCACCAATTTTTTGAACAGTAGAGCCAAAAGGAGCTTCTGTATTAGCAGCATTTTCATTAATAGATAATATGCGGCTGTAAATTTCTGCCTGCACCATTTTGGCAATGCCCCAGTTGCTTTCACTGCCAGGAATGGGTGTACGCTTTATCCAGCCTCCATTGGCGTACTGGAAAAAATTTGCAGAAGGTGCAATTGTTTTATCTATGTTGGCAGCTAAAAAATCAGTTTTGGTTTGTGCCTGTGCATTGAAAGAAAAAAATAGCAATACAGGAAATACAGCTTTTATCATTGCAATAATATTTATCAATTAAAATAAAAAACAGACAATAAGATTGGTTCAGAAGGATAAAAACGATTTAAGGTAAAAATAAAATTAAGGCTTATTCTGATAGATAAATGTAATTGCTGTAAAAATTATCACACGTATTTATAAAAAAAATTTAATTGGGTAAGTGGATAAATTCTGCTATTTAATTTTTGAAAAGAAATTAGTTTATTGCCGTTAATGCAGTCACGATTTTTTTGTAAACTTCTTCTTCTGTTAAAGGCTCTGGGATAAAGGCAGTACCAATTACTTTTTCATACAGTTCAATATAGCGTTTGCTGATAGTGTTGATCCACTCATCACTCATCACCGGCACTACCTGCCCTTCTTTGCCCATAAAATTATTTGCAATCAGCCATTCCCTTACAAATTCTTTGCTCAGTTGTTTTTGCCTTTCACCTTTTGCCTGGCGCTCCTGGTAGCCGTCTGCATAAAAATACCTGGATGAATCTGGTGTGTGTATTTCGTCCATTAAATAAATAACGTCACCAATTTTTCCAAACTCATATTTTGTATCCACTAAAATTAATCCCTGCTTTGCTGCCAGAGCTTTACCTCTTTCAAACAATGCGAATGTATATTTTTCAATCACTGCATAGTCTTCGGCGCTTACAATATGTTGTTTAATAATTTCTTCTTTGCTGATGTCTTCATCATGCCCGGCACTGGCTTTGGTGCTGGGTGTAATGATGGGTGCTGAAAAAAAATCATTTTCTTTCAGCCCATCCGGCATCGTTACTCCGCATAATATTCTTTTGCCGCTTTGATAAGTGCGCCAGGCATGGCCGGTAAGGTTGCCCCTGATTACCATCTCTACTTTAAAGGGGGCACATCTTTTTCCAATACTGCTGTTGGCAGTGGGAGTACTCATCAGCCAGTTAGGGCAAATATTTTTTGTGGCCTCCAGCATGTATGCAGCAATTTGATTTAATACTTGTCCTTTGTAAGGTATCGTACGGGGCAGTATCACATCAAAGGCAGAAATGCGGTCACTGGCAATCATCACCAACAAGGCATCTCCAATGCTGTAAACGTCTCTTACTTTACCACTGTAAAAATTTGTTTGCTGTGGAAATTGAAGTGCTTTCATGCTACTAAATTAGGGGCATCAGCTTTATCAACCCAAATCAGCAGCGATAAGATTTCAACAGGCGGTTACAAATAAATTTTCTTTAAGAAATAACATTCCTTATTTTGCCCCATATTTAACCATTAAATATTGCTATATGAGAAAAACCAAAAGCTACCTGATAGCTTTGTTGCTGGCCAATATTATAACAATTGCTGCAACAGCACAAACTACTACCGTATCTGGTAAAGTAGAAAACAGTGCCACAAAAGAGAAAGTGGCTGCAGTGTCGGTCACTGTAAAAGGAACCAATACTGGTACTTTTACCGATGATAACGGCAACTTTAAAATTACCGTATCAAAATTACCAGCCACTTTGTTGATCAGTTCTATCGGCTACGAACTGCAAGAAGTAACTGTAAACAGCGCTGATGAAAAACCAACGGTGTCTTTTAAACCCAGCAATGTACTTGGGCAGGAAGTGGTGATCTCCGCTACTAAAACCTCACAAAAAATATTAGAGTCGCCGGTGTCTATCGAAAGGCTTAGCAGTGCTGCCATACGCAATTCACCTGCTGCTACCTATTATGATGTGATTGCTAATTTAAAAGGTGTGGACATTGTATCTTCTTCACTCACCTTTAAAACCCCCACCACCCGTGGGTTTGGGGGCAGTGGCAATACCAGGGTAAACCAGATTGTAGATGGAATGGACAACCAGGCACCCGGACTTAACTTTTCTGTAGGAAGTTTTATCGGGTTGAGCGAATTGGATGTTGATAATGTGGAATTGCTGCCGGGTGCTTCTTCTGCTTTGTATGGCCCGGGCGGTATGAATGGAACTATTTTGATTAACAGTAAAAATCCTTTTAAATACCAGGGTATTTCGGTACAGGTAAAAGAAGGAGTGATGAATACCGGCCATCGTTTTAGGGATGCGTCTAATTATGTAAATGGTGCCATTCGCATTGCAAAAAAAGTAAGCGACAAATTTGCTTTTAAAATCGGTGCAGAAATTATCACCGCTAAAGACTGGCTGGGATATGATAAAAGAAATTATGCCCGTACTGGTACCAATGGTGTTGTGATAAATGGAGACAGGGCAACGGATCCAAATTATGATGGGGTAAATGTATATGGTGATGAAACCACGGCAGACATCAGGGCAAATGTGCTGGATAAAATTGGTGCATCTGCTGCTCCATTTCTTAAAAATTTTATTGATACATTAAATGGCGGCAAGCCAATCAATGTAAGCCGTACCGGCTACAATGAAAACCAGGTGGTTAATAATACTACACTAAACCTTAAATTATCTGGTGCTTTGCACTACAAGGTTTCAGCCGGAACAGAAGCTATTCTTTCTGGTTACTGGGGTAAAGGGAATACGGTGTATACCGGCAGCGACCGCTACAGTTTGAGAAATCTGCATATGGGACAGTATAAACTGGAGTTCAACAATAAAAACTGGTTGCTGAGGGCTTACACCACACAGGAAAATGCTGGGGAAAGTTACAATG
The DNA here is from genome assembly GCA_031371545.1 of Chitinophagaceae bacterium. GTDB lineage: Bacteria > Bacteroidota > Bacteroidia > Chitinophagales > Chitinophagaceae > Ferruginibacter. The sequence goes on along the minus strand of JANMJU010000193.1, from coordinate 58,998 downwards.
CCACTGTTACTACCCGTTTGCTGAACGAAGCAATTAAGCCAAGCGGTGGTGCTACCGGATGGTTTTCTACTTATGCACAAACTTATCTGGGAGGACGGCTTAATGGTTTGACTGATTTTGATGCACAAACACTTGCCCGTAAAACTTCTGATGTCGGCAGGTATGATGCTGGTTCCTCAAGGTTTAATAAAGCATTTGATTCTCTTCGTGCTATTCCTATTGGCAAGGGCGGTGGTTTGTTTGTGGATAGAACCAATTTATACCAGGTGGAAGGCCAGTATAATTTAAGCGACTATACCGGTAAGTTTGCCGATGTGCTGGTTGGTGCTAATTACAAAAGATATGTGCTGAACAGCGAAGGAACTTTATTTGCAGATTCTGCAGGAAAAATTGGTATCAACGAATATGGTGCTTATGTGCAGGCTACAAAAAAATTACTGAATGATGTATTGAAACTTACAGTGAGTGGCCGCTATGATAAGAATCAAAATTTTAAAGGCCGTTTCACACCGAGGGTTACGGCTTTGGTTAAAGTGGCAGAAAATAATAACATCCGCCTGAGTTATCAGACTGCTTACCGTTTTCCCAGTACACAGCAGCAATGGATCAGGCTGGATGTGGGCGGTAATGTAAAACTGATTGGCGGCAATAATTTCTTTGATGGTTATTATGGATTCAGTTCTAAGCCTACCTACTACCTCGAGAGTGTTACCGCTTACAAAAAAGCAGATTTCAAACCTGAGTCAGTTAGTTCTTTTGAATTAGGATACAAAGGGCTTTTGGCACAGGGAAAATTATTGATTGATGTTTATGGTTATTATGGACAATACAAAGATTTCATTACCCGGCGGTTGATTATCGTGCCTTACAACGGCAGCCAGCAGCAATTGGCCACCGACCTTGCCAGCGGCAAGCCAGCAGGGGATTTGGGAAACATTTATTCTATCCCGGTTAATACTACTTCCAAAGTAAAAACATTTGGTTATGGTCTCAGCATCGATTACAAATTGCCTTACAATTTTCAGGTGGGAGCCAACTTATCATCGGATGAACTGAAGGATGTGCCAGCCGGTTTTAAAACATATTTCAGCACACCAAAATACAGGACCAATGTTAGTTTAGCCAACACCGGATTTGCGTATAAAAAGCGTTTAGGATTTAATGTAACCTACCGCTGGCAGGATGCTTTCTACTATGAAAGTGATTTTATAAATGGAAATGTAAATGCTATTCATACATTGGATGCACAGGTGAGCTATAAAATACCAGCGGCCAAATCTGTTATAAAAATCGGTGCCAACAATTTGCTGAATGAATACTATACCAATGGGGTAGGCAATGCCGTTATCGGTGGTTTGTACTATGTAAGCATTGGTTATAATGTATTCTAAAATTTATCATCTACTTAAACTATAATGGTATGAAACTCTTTAATAAAATAAAAAATATCAGCTTATTGTTAGCCACAGGTGCTGTGTTTTTAACGGCTTGTAACAAGTTGGAGCTTGACCCTGTTGCCAATACACAGGCGGCACAGGAAACTACACCTACATTGGCCACTTTGCTGGACGATCCTAATTTTAGTATTTTAAAAGCGGCGGTAAAAAAAGCAGGGTTGTTACCAACATTATCGGTACCAACATTGCGTTTTACAGTGTTTGCGCCAGATGATGCAGCCTTTACGGCTTCCGGTATTTCTGCAGGGGTGGTTGCTTTTTTAGATACGGCAACGATAACCGGCCTCGTAAAATATCATGTAGTGCCGCAGGTAATTGCAGCATCTTCTATTCCGTCTTCCTTCCCTAATTTTCAATACCCAACTATTTTAAACCCCAAACCAAGCGTAAGTGCTTTGCTGAGGTTAACCACTTTCCCGAGTGTACGCAGCGGTGTTGGGGCATGGGTAAATAATATTCCCATTATTGCCACTGATATTCAGGCGGTGAATGGAGTACTGCATAAAGTAGCAAGAGTAATTGCTCCACCAACACTGGATCTTTGGACTAAGATAAATGGGGAATCTGACTTAACTTTTTTACAAGCTGCTATTGCAAGGGCAGATAGTGGGGTAGCTGTTGGAGGAAGGTTGCAGGATGCTTTAAGTATTGCTGCCAATCCATCCGCCATTGGTTCTAATCTTACCCTCCTTGCACCAACCGATGATGCAATGAAAGCATTTCTGATAGGTGCTATTACACAGGCATTGGTGGCACAGGGTTTACCGCCTGCCATGGCTCAGGGACAAGCCACTTTCCTGGTTACAACTTATGGCACATTAATATTGACTAACCCATATGCTTTAAGTCCTGTACTTGGTGCAGCTATTACCCCTACGCTTGCGAAAGGAATCGTTGCTTACCATATTTTGAGTTCGCAGTCCGGCACGTTTGCACCACCGGGCATAAGGGCATTTTCTGTAAACCTGCCTGCTACTGCTACAGCGGTAAAAACACTGTTGAATTCAGCAATAGCAATACATCCTGGAGTTACAATGCAGGCAACATTTGTAAGTCTTGCGCCAGGTGTTTCTGTAGTTGCAGCAGCAACGGTAAAAGGAGCTGCCAATGCCACCGCATCAAATTTAACCAGCCTTGATTTGCATTGCGTAAACGGCGTTATGCATAAAATTGACCAGGTATTAAGACCACAATAGTTACATTGTTTAAATAATGAAGCCCCCGATTTATCGGGGGCTTTTGGTTGCTGCAGAATTAGATTTAACATTGAATAAATGTAACTTGCTGTTACCATGCTGCTTTTAAAAACTACTTTCTCTACACTATTTATTTTGTATGACTGATTATCTTAAAGCCTTTATTCTTTTGCTGTTTTTTTTCATTAATATCAATTGCAGCAAATCATCCGGTACTGCTGATACATTGCCGGTAACCACTTTTGCCAAAGGTGCCGATATCGGCTGGCTTAGCCAGATGGAACATGACGGGGTATTGTTTTATAACAATGCAGGCCTGCAGCAGGATTGTATACAAATACTAAAAAGCAAAGGCATCAATTCCATCCGCTTAAGGGTTTGGGTAAACCCTGCAAACGGTTGGTGCAATGCGGCTGATGTGCTGGCACAGGCAGTCCGGGCCAAAAACCTGGGCATGCGTATCATGATCGATTTTCACTACAGCGATACCTGGGCCGACCCAGGCCATCAATATAAGCCACTAGCCTGGCAGGCATTCAATTTTTCAGAATTGCTGGCAGCAGTAGCGGATCATACAACTGCTGTAATGAATCAATTAAAAAACAGCGGCATTGTACCAGAGTGGGTGCAGGTGGGCAACGAAACCAATGACGGTATGCTGTGGGAAGAAGGCAGGGCATCTTTGCACATGGCGCAGTTTGCAGCATTTATAAAAGCCGGTTATGATGCTGTAAAAGCAGTAAGCAGCAATACCAAAGTAATTGTACATATTTCCAATGGATACGATAATGGCTTGTTCCGCTGGGTCTTTGATGGATTAAAAAATAATGGTGCCAACTGGGATATCATTGGCATGTCGCTGTATCCAACTGTAGTCGACTGGGCTGCCACCAGCAATCAATGTCTCACAAATATGAAAGACATGGTCAGCAGGTATAGTAAGGAAGTGATGATTTGTGAAGTGGGCATGCCCGTCACCGAACCAGCTGCCTGCAAAGCTTTTCTGACAGATATCATTGCCAAAACCAAATCATTGCCCGGCAATAAGGGCCTGGGCGTTTTTTACTGGGAACCGCAGTGCCATAACAACTGGCAGGGATACACACTGGGAGCATTTGATAATAGTGGAAAACCTACTATTGCTATGGATGCTTTTGCTGAATAACTATTTTAGCAGCTTCTAAAATCATGATTTCACTATACAAGAATGGCTGCCAAAATCTGGCAGCCATTCTTAATTTTATTGAAGATTTGAAATTGTGTTCTTGATTTGCAAGTGACTTATGGCTTCTTGCAAAGCAAGTATTGTTTTTTTGTGAGCTTATTACAGTTGTTTGTAAGTGAATTATGGTACTTTGCAAAGCAATTACAGTTGCTTGCTATCTAATTAAATGATAGAAATAAGCTTGTTATCTTAGAAACTGTTTAAAAATAGAATTTTCTTTTATCCTCCTGTTGACATGAACCTGGCAGATCGCTGTGACCGGCTTACAGCCGGTAACGTTTAAATTTATAACGGATTCTTGAAATAATTTTTAAACAGTTTCTAAAACATTGATTATGCAAACGTTGCATGTGTATAACTAAATGTTCAAAAAAATAACTTAAAGTTGTTAATCTGGCTTTAACGTTTATATTCGCAGATAGTTTCTTCGGTTTAAAATCCAAAACTATCCTAATTTCTATCCCGTTTGAAGATTTAATTAAAACTATTCCCCCGATCAAAATGTAGCAGCAGCCTGCTTTAAGGCTGCTGATTGTTTATTTATTTGCTTAACCAAACTGAGTTATGAGGAAAATTTACGCACTTACCGTGAATGTTAAAAAAACGTTACGCCAATTCATTGCTGCATTTGAAAACGGGATACCACGCTTTCGACAACGAAACAGAAAAACCTCAACTACCTCTCTTACAAATAATTTGATTCCTGAATATATACCACAACAAAAACTGTCGCAGATGCAAATTTTTACCAACACAAACACAGCAAGACCTACTATTTTTTCTAGCCGCTGGATGAACAGCCTGCTTGTTACATTATTTGCCGTTTTTGTTTCGGCAACTTCCTTCGGGCAAATTGTAGTAACAGTAACCAATCCGGGTAATGCTACGCCTGCTTTTGCGGCTTCGTATCCAAACTTTACTGCAGCAGTAACTGCATTAAATGCGGTTACGGCCATGAGCGGTCCGGTTATTTTTACATTGGCGGCTGGTACTTCTGAAGCGGCCCCGATAAAAGGGTTTAATATAAGTACCTCAACAGCGGGTGTTTTAAGTGCTGTTAATACATTAACTATTGTAAAAGCTTCCGGTGCAGCCACAGTAATCAATGCTGGGGTAGGTACTGCGGCTGGCCCTGCCGCTTCATCGGATGGTATGCTTTACCTAAGTGGATCCGATTATGTGACCATTGATGGTTTAACCTTTACGGATGCCAATAGTGCTTCGGCTACTGTGGCGATGGAATTTGGTATTGCATTCTTCAAAAGAGCTGCTGGAGATGGTTGTAATAATAATACAGTTCGAAATTGTATTTTTAATATGCAGCGTATCAATAATACTTCAGCAACTGCTGTGATGATGGATGGTGCTTACGCCATTGAGGTTTTGAACTCAACTGCTGCAGCAGCAATAACATCACTAACCCCAACCAATGGTGGTACACTAGCAAGCAATGGTACCAACTCCAACAATGCTTTTTATTCTAATACGTGTAACGGTGGTAACGGTGGTATTGGTTTTGGTGGTTTTGCTGCTTCATCAGGTGTAGGTTCAACGCCTACAGCAACTACGTTTTTGGGTGACCTAAACAATATAGTAGGTGCTCCAACTTTGGGAAATAGTATCTTGAACTTTGGAGGTGGAGCTGCTACCAACGCTGCTGCCGGTATCCGGGCCAACAACCAATGGAGTATAAATATTAACAACAATACAGTTGACAATAACAACGGTGCAGGTGTAAACCATGCCACTATTTTAAGAGGTATTTATGCTCAGGCAGGTACGAGTGCAAAAGCTAGTATAAATAATAATACGGTAACTGTTCGTTCGGGGGCTGCCACCTCTTCATTAATAGCTATTGATAACGGAATTGGAGGCACGGCATTATCAACTAATACAATAGATATCAATAATAATACAATCCGGTTTTCTTACACTACTGCAACTTCAGGTGTTTTTACAGCTATCAATAATTCAGCTACGGCTGGTACTGTAAATATTAATACAAACAACATTCAGCAATTGGGAAGTACAAACTACCCAAGTACAGGAACTATACCGGTTATCGTAGGAGGCTCTCCCGGCGGTCCTCTGAATGTAACTAATAATACAATTTCTAATTTTGTAATGACAGGGGCGTCCGGAACATTGAGAGCGATTACGGCTTCAACACCTACGGGTTTGTATACTGTTACCGGTAATACAATTGATGGTTTAAGTTATACTACCACTACCTCTACAGGTAGCATTACAGGTATTTATAACCTTGCTTCTGCAACATTGGAAAACTGGAATTCTAACATTATTAGAAACTTCTCAACCCCAACAACAGGTACACTCAATGGTATTCAAAATAATACTGTTGCCGGTACGTTTCAATGCAGGAGCAATCAAATATATAATTTCTCTACTACATCTGGTGGAGCCGGTGGGTTTAGTGCAAATGGTATTACATGGTCTAATTCAAATGTGGATATAAGCAGTAACATCATTTATACAATAAATAGTACCGGAACTACAGGTGGTACGTCTGGAACAGTCATTGGTATCACTCATTCGGGCGCTGCTACTGTAACGGGTAACGCCATATATGATTTATCATCCAATAGTACCAATGCAATAATCAACGGAATAGTAATTAACGCAACAGGAACGAATACAGTGAGCAATAACCTTATAGGCGATTTAAGAGCTCCTTTCTCTACGGGAAATGTTGCGATAAGCGGTATTTTAGTCTCTTCTGGTACTACAAATAATATATTCCACAACACGGTCAATATAGTATCTTCAACGAGTAGTGCATCTACCTTTGGTACAAGTGCTATTTATTTTAGTAGTTCTAGCCCGGTAAATAATGTAAGGAATAACGTTTTTGTTAATGCTTGTGCCGCAGGACCAACAGGTGGTATTACCGCTGCAATACGCTATACTATAGCACCTACCTCTACCAATTATCCGGCAGCAAATAATAATAACTTTTATTATGCCGGTATACCAGCAGCCAATAAGCTGATATATACAGAGGGAAGTAGTGCAACTGCTACCAATGGACAGCAGACCATCGCAGCTTACATCAGCTATATCAGCGGTACATTGCCGGTTGCAGGCAGAGAAGTAGCTTCAGTATCTGAGGCTCCTACATGGCAATCAACCACAGGCTCCAACCCTGTTACGACTTTTCTTAAATACAGCACAGGATCTGCTTCGCAAATGGAGCAGGGCGGTGGCACAGGCACAGGAATTTCAACAGATTATGCAGCTACTACACGGTGTCCCGGTGGTGGATGCCCCGGCGCTGCAGCAAAACCAGATATGGGTGCATGGGAATTGAACGGTATTGCCGCACCAGCCTGTGTTGCCCCTACAGCACAACCAAATATTCCATTTAATATTACGAATATATTTACAAACACTGCGGATGTAAGTTTCTTAGCAGCTTCACCAGTACCTTCCGGTTACCTGGTGGTTGCTACTACCGGGGCGATACCTTCTGCTCCACAGACAGGTACTACATACAGTAATGGTTCTACCTTATTAGGTGCTGGCACCATAGTAGTTGCCAGTGGTAGTGGTACTTCTTATACTATTACCGGTCTTGCGGCTACTACAACTTACACGCTGTACGTATATTCTTATAATAATACAAGTTGTATTGGCGGCCCGGTTTATTTAACAACAAGCCCACTTGTATCAGCCAGTTTCGCTACCTGTGGTGCAGCACCTGTTGCAGCAGCAGCTACCAACGTTGGAGGAACAACTTTTACCGCCAATTGGGCAGCAGCAGCCGGGTCAACTGCCTACCTGCTTGATGTATCAACATCTTCTGTTTTTGCAAGTTTTGTTACAGGCTATAATGGATTGAATGTGGGTAATGTTATTACTTATAATGTAACAGGGCTTTCGGGATTAACCACTTATTATTACAGAGTAAGAGGCACAACCGGATCCTGCTTTACCTCAAACTCAGGTACAATCACGCTGGCTACTTTAGCTTCAGTTCCTTGGACAGAAGGATTTGCCACTACATCTCTTCCCACAGGTTGGACAAATACAAGCTCCTGGGGTATCGGAACAACTACCGGATTAACAGGTAATACCGGTAATGTAATTTATTTCAATCTTTGGAGTTCTGCTACTTCTGCTTCCTTTATTACACCCACTTTTGGAGCGATTCCGGCAAATTGTACATTCTCATTTGATTACAAATTGCAGAATTTTTCTTCTCCTTATGCAGTACCTTCAACAGGATGGGGTAATTTCCAATGGCAGATATCGCTTAATGGAGGTGCATTTGCCAATTTGGGAAGTTCTTATACAGGAACTCCTTCCAGTTTCCTTACCCAAACAATCAGTTTGGCAAGCTATTCCGGTTCAAATATTCAATTGAAGTTGAATGCAACCTGGACGACTGGAGACTTTTACCTTTATTTTGATAATTTCAGCATATTAGCTCCTTGTACTGCTCCAGCTAGCCCAACAGGTTTAACACTTGGTGCAGCAGGTCCTGGTACTTTACCGTTCACTTTCACACCTAACGCCACAGTGCCAAATGGTTACCTGGTGGTGAGGTATGCAACAGGTGCAACAGGTGTAACAGCACCAACTAATGGAGGAAGTTTTACACTTAACCAGGTATTGGCAGATGGTGGTATTGTTTCCAATATCGTTTCAGGAGCTGCCAGCAGCTTTACCATTTCCGGTCTTTCACCTTCTACCGGTTATGATGTATATGTGTATCCATACAATATTACTAACTGTACAGGCGGGCCAACTTTTGGTACTGCCTTGTCAGGCATAAACGTTATCACCGCTGGTTGCCCAGTATTAAATGCCACCATTACTGTTGGTGCATCTGGTGCTGATTATACAACATTGGGTGGGGCTATCAATGTACTGAACGGTTGTGCAGTAAGCCAGCCTACTATTGTAAAATTGAATACAGATTATGCACCAGCAGGTGAAACATTCCCAATTATTGTTAATAATAATTCTGGTGCCAGTGCAACTAATACAATTACCATTCGTCCGGATGCAGCGGTAAGTACGCCATTTACATTAACAGGCAGCAGTGCTTCAACGCTGATTGACTTGGTGGGTGCTAAATATTATACCATTGATGGCCGCCCGGGTGGTACTGGTACTGTTTCTCAATTGAATATTACCAATACCGGAACAGGCTCTGCAGTAAGAATGTATTTTGATGCTCAAAATGATAATTTACAATACCTTGGTCTTAAGGCAAGTGCTGCTTCCAGCTCCGATGGGGTTGTTTCAATCTTAGGTGCATTGGGTACTACAGCTACCAACGGTAATAATAATATTGCCATTGCCAATAATAATATTGATGGTAACGGTGCATCTGCAAATGGTATTTATGCCTCAGGTTCTGCTTCTCCTGCAGATAATAAATTAGTGAGCATTACAAACAATAATATTTTCAACTATTTTAGTGATGTAGCCTCTACAAGAAATGCCGGTATCCAAATTGGCAGTAACAATGCTGTTAGTGTCGGCGGAGCCTGGACAATTTCAGGTAATAGTTTCTACCAAACCGCTACCCGTACTTATGCTAACCTTACTGGTGTACATGCAATTAATGCAGATGGTGGTAACACAGGTGTATTTACCATTAGTAACAATAACGTGGGTGGCACTGCCACTGCAGCCGGTGGTACTGCAATGACATTAGCCGGAGCTGGTACTTATGTATTCTCTGGCTTCCGCTTATTCCCTTCTTCTATAGCTACAACTACCATTTCAGGTAATACAATAAGAAATATCAGCATCACTACAGCCAGTACAAGTGGTACCCTTAACAATGCTATGGGTGTCAATTCAGGGCAGGTAGTGATATCCAACAACACAATCGGAAGCACAACTACAGCAGGCTCAATTGCGGTGGTAACGGGAGCCGCCGGCGGATTTACAGGTATTAACCTTTTGGCTGGAACAAGTGCTACTGGAACTACTTTTAGTGTAACAGGAAATACCATTGCCGGTGTAGCTTTGAGCGGTGCAAATGCTTCTAACTTTATCGGTATCAATGCTTCAACAGCTACCACACTGTCGGGAGCATTGACCATATCATCAAACAATATCGGTGCGGCTGCTGCAGCAGTTTCTAACAGCACAACTGGCTCTTCCACTGCGATTATTCAGACAAATGCTGCTACTGCTACCATCAATTCAAATATTATTACTAATCTTACTTCTACAACTGCAACTGCAGGTGCACAGGTAAGAGGTATTGTAACTACTGGAGGTACCAATACGATTGGTGCTCCCGGTTCAGGCAACACTATATCTAATTTCAGTTCAAGTGCCCCTACCACCGGTACAACTAGCAGTGCTGCTATTATCGGGATTGCTCAAACTTCTGCACTTGCCGGTCAGACAATTGCAGGAAATACCATTAGTGGTCTTACCAGTTCAGCCAACGCTGCAACACAGGTAACAGGTATTTACTATAGTGGAAGTACTGGTACGAATGCGATCAGCCGTAACCTTGTTTATGATTTATCTAACAGCAATGCCAGTGCTACCTCTTCGGTGCTTACTGGTGTGGAAATTGCTGCAGGTACTACTACCATCAGTAATAACCTGGTGCGCCTGGGTACAGTAAACCCGGCTGTAGCGAACATTATTTATGGTATCAATGAAACGGGCGGAACTAATGGTATTTATTTCAACAGTATTTATGTTGGCGGTGCAGGAGTAGCTACTACTGCTACCAACACTTTTGCCTTCCGCAGTACAAATACTGGTACAAGGACGATACAGAACAACATATTCCAGAACTCACGCTCTAATGCAACCACTGGTGGTAAGCATTATGCAATTACAGTTGCAGGTTCTGGAGTAAATCCTTCTGGCTTAATTTTAAATTATAACGATTACCTGGCCAATGGTACGGGTGCTGTATTTGGCCTGTACAACGGCGCTGATGTGGCAACATTGTCAGCCTGGAAAACAGCTACCGGACTGGATGGTAGTACTTACAATGCCAATCCAAATTTCAACAATCCTGCAGCAGCAGTTCCTGATTTGAGCATTAACGCAGGGCCAGCCAGTATACTTGAAAGTACAGCAATACCAGTGAGTGGTATTACTGTAGATTATGCAGGTAATACAAGGAATGTAACCACACCGGATATTGGTGCTTATGAATTTGCAGGTATTTCAGCAGTACCTGCCATCAACAGTGTAACAGCAAGTGCTTTCCAGTGTACAGCAACGAACCATACTGTAACCGTGGTTACTACCAATGGTGGGGTGCCAATTACCGCAGGAATGCTTACGCTTAATTACAGTTACAACGGAACTGCTCAAGCGCCAATTACAACTTTTGCCGGTGGACCAACTACCTGGACAGCTATAATTCCTGCAGCAACGCCTACCAATGCTGTTGTTGGATTTAGCATTAGCCTGAACGATGGTACTTTCACGGTTTCTAAGGCAGGTACCTCTTATGCGGATGAACCATTAAATGGGGCGACTGCAACAGCAACTGCTTCAGTTAATCCAATTTGTTCCGGAACAACAACTGCCTTAAGTGCAGTTTTAAGTGGGGTAACTGCAACTACATTCAGTAATTCATTTGAAACAGGCGTATCAAACTTTGTTACAGCTTCAGTATCTGGTACCCCAGGCTTAACTCAGAATACTGCGTATTTTTCTGATGGCGCAGCCTCAATGTACCTGAATACAGCAAGCACTTCTGCTGATTTAAGTGCCAGCAGTGCTGCCAATATAAATTTAAGTGGCAATGCAAGTGCTGTTTTAACATTCTCTCATATAGCAGGTATGGAAAGCCCTACCACTTCTTTTGATTTTGGATATGTGCAATATTCATCTGATGGAGGTACCACCTGGACATCTTTCCCTACAACCAGCTATGCAGGAACTGGCACATTATTTAACGGTGTGGTAAGTTTTTCCACAAAGAGCTATCCCAACTGGATTAGCAACTTTACAGGTACTGGCTCTGTACCAACTAATGCTTTATGGCAAAATGAAACCATTAATATTCCTGCAGCTGCTTTAACATCTCAGTTCAGATTGCGTTTTAGATATACAACTGATGGTTCTACCAACTACTTTGGCTGGTTAATTGATAATGTGAAAATTGCCACGCCTGTAAGTATTACCTCTGTTTCATGGAATAATGGCGGAGGCACTGGTAACCCGGTATCGGTTAGCCCAATATCTAACACCACTTATACTGGTACTGTTACAGCATTAGGTTGTACAGTAAATACAAATGGCGTTTTGGTTACAGTTAATCCACAGCCAACCGCACCAGGGCAGGGTTCATTCCCAAGCTTCCAGTGTGGTGTGGGTGTGCCAAATGCATTTGTAACAAGTGCTGCAACTGCAGGTCAATTACGCTGGTATCTTTCTGCTAATGGTGTTGATTCTATTCCGGGACAATGGAATGCTTCATTAACTACTTATTCTATTTCAGCTACTACCGAGCTTTATGTAGCTTTTAACAATGGCACCTGCGAAAGCCCACGTACACATGTAACGGCTTTTGTAATTACTCCAGATCCAATTTCAGCTACTTCAAACGGCCCGGTTTGTGTAAACACTCCATTAAACCTTACTGCTACTGTTACCAGTGGTACTGGAGGGCAGATATATAATTATGCATGGACAGCCGCTCCTGTTGCAGGAAGCGGCATACCAACTTCTGTAAGCGGCGGCGGTCTTACTTTTGGATCACCAACTACTATTGCAGTAACACCAAATGTTGCCGGTACTTATATTTATACAGTAACAGGAACTGATGGTGGTTGCATAGCAAGCAATCCGGTGACAGTGGTTGTAAAACCAGCACCGGTTATTAATACACCTACTGCTGTACCTGCTACCGTATGTGTAGGAAGCAGTTCAGTTTTAAGCGCCAGCACTCCAGATATTGCAGGGCTTGCCAACCTCTTTGCAGAGCCTTTTGAATCTTTCCCTGTAGCAACCATTACAGCAGCAGGAACAGGCGTAACATGGGCAGCAAGTTCTACTTACTTTGTTCAGGGTGCAGGGTCAATGAAATCAACTTATGTTGCCAATGCAGATGCTAACCTTGCAATGACCAACAGTGTTAGCCTTGCCGGCCTTATAAGCCCGAAACTTATTTTCTCACATATTTGTGCTTCTGAGCCAGGATTTGACTGGGGCAGAATTGAATATTCAACAAATGGTGGTACCACTTGGACTGCTTTCCCTGCGTCTGCTTATGCTGGTGCCGGTACACTTGCCACTAGCACTGCCGTAAATGGAACAATCGCATTTCAAGCCAGCAGCTATTCTGACTGGAATACCCAATTTACCGGCTCAGCTTCGGTATATCCAACTGCGCCTGCCACTTCATTTTGGAAAACAGAAACAATTAATTTATCTGCCTTTAATACGGCAACAAATTTCAAAGTTCGTTTCAGACTTACAAGTGATGGAAGTGTTCAGTATGCAGGATGGTCAATTGACGATGTTAAAATACAATACACTGCTCCTGCACCTTATACCTGGTCATGGAATCCAGGAAGTCTTCCTGGTAGTTCTGTAACAGTCACACCTTCAGGTACAGGCTTAATCACCTATACCGTAACTGCATTAAACACAGCTAATAGCTGTTCAAATACTGCTACTGTTGGTGTAACCGTTAACCCTTTACCATCTGCACCATCTATTGTAACTAATGATGGACAGTGCGGTACCGCAGTACCAAATGCAGTAGTTGCATCAACCGCCGGAGCAAATGGCACGGGGGTATTTAAATGGTATCTTGTACCAAATGACGGCACGGCAATAACCGGAGAGAGTGGTACAATCCTTAATACATACAGTATAAGTGTACCCACTCACTTCTATGTAAGTGAGGTTGGTACCAACGGTTGCGAAAGTGCAAGAACAGATGTATTTGTAGATTTCACACTAACACCAGATGTGCTTACATTATCAGCAAGCTCTTCTCCAGTATGTGTTGGTACTCCAATTACTTTCTCTTATACACAAACAGGCGGCAGCAATAGTTTCATATTTAACTATCCGTCATTGTCTCATATTGCCGGCAGCGGTATTAATATTCCTAATATAAGTGGTGTAGATTCTTTATTACTGGATCCTTCTATCACTGTAACACCAACAGTAGCTGGTACTATTACTTACACTTTAAAAGGATTTGATCCTGATAAAGGTTGTATCAGTTTTGCTACAACTACAGTTACAGTTAATCCATTACCTGTAATAACAAGTGTATTGGCAAGCCCAAGCACAATATGTGAAGGTGCAAGTTCAACACTTACAGGAGCGTCAATTATTGGCGGTGCAAGTACAGCTACAGTTGGTACTCAAACCACTACTAACCTTACCGGAGGGCCATATAGGTCTGGTGCAGCGGCTACTTACCAGGCACAATACCTCTTTACTGCTGCTGATCTTAGTTCTGCAGGTATTATACCGGGCAATTTAACTGCACTTGAATTTAATGTAACTTCTGTAGGTACAGGTGCAATGCCAAATTATAATATAACATTAGGGACCACCGCATCAAGCACACTCACCAGTTTTGTAGCATTAACAAGTCCAACAGTTGTTTACAATAATGTGGCAGGTTATACTGCTGTTTCAGGGTTTAACCTACATACATTTACCACGCCTTTCTATTGGGATGGCAGTTCAAATATTATTGTTCAGGTTTGTCATGATGCTGTATCAAGCGGTTCATCTACCGTAGCGCAGGATGGTGGCCAAACAGGCAAAACAGTTTATAATACAAGTGTAGCTTGTGGTACTGTAACAGGTGGCACAGTGCAGGCATCAAGGCCAATTATCAGGTTTAGCGGTCAGGTTGGTAATAACCTCACCGGTTCATTAACATGGTCATGGAATAATGGTGGCGGTTCCGGTAATCCAAAAATTGTATCACCAACCTCCACTACAGTTTATACAGCTACAGCTACAGATGGTAATGGTTGTTCAAAACAATCTACCACCACAGCAACGGTAACCGTAAATCCTTTACCTGCTTTACCAACAGCAAGTGATGTATCAAGGTGCGGCGCAGGCAGTGTAACATTGTCAGCAACCGGAACAGGGGGCACACTTAATTGGTACAATGTATCAACAGGTGGCATTTCACTTACTCCGGGCGGCAACGCTTCATATACAACTACTGTAACTGTAAGCGGAACAATCTTCTATGTGGCTGAAACCTCAGCAGGTTGCGAAGGCCCACGCAAAGCTGTTACGGTAACCTTAACTTCAGCACCAGCATTGGCAATAACTGCCGGTGGTGTTACTACCTTCTGTCTTGGCAGCAGTGTAGGGCTTAATGCTGCAACTGCAAGCTACGTGAACTTTACATGGTCAACAGTTCCTGCATCAGGTGCTGGTTTGAGTCCTACTAATGTTGCGGCTATTACTTCACAACCCACAGTGGCCGGTGCTTATACTATCAGTGTAGCAGCGGATGATGGAATAGTTGGCGGTTGCTCTAATGTAGCATCAGTAACAGTTACTGCAAATCCCAATCCTGTTATCTCCGGCACAAGTGGATTACCGACTACTATCTGTAGCGGAGGTTCATCTGTATTAACAGGAGTAAGCCCTTCAGGTGCAAGCCCAACTTACACTGCACCGGGAACGACATCAAATACAGGCGGTGATGAAATACAACTCGTTACGTTTAATACTATAAGTAATGCCACAACCACAGGAGGAACCAATGGATATGTTAATTATACAAATACAGTGGCTGCAACAAGTGTTAATCCCGGTCAGTCGTATAACCTGTCGGTAAGTGTAGCGAATGGAGGAACAGAGTTTGCGGCTGTTTGGTTTGACTGGAACCGTAACGGAACTTTTGAAACTTCAGAATTTACATCGATACCGCTTACTTTAAATACAACTTATGATGGTACAGTGTCAATTACTATTCCTGTTTCCGCACAACTTGGAACAACAAGGATGAGGGTTAGGTCTAAATACAATGCAGCCCTTACGTCGACTGATGGGGCAACAGCTTATACCTATGGTGAAACAGAGGATTATCTCGTAACTATCAATGATCCTAATTTAGTATGGTCATGGAACAATGGCGGCGGAACAGGTAACCCTGTTACTGTAAGCCCAACAGCAACAACCCTTTATACTGCTACATTAACCAATAGTTTAACCTCTTGCTTTACTGTAGCGGCTACACCTGTAACAATAACTCTTCAGACAGTTGATGCCGGTCCGGTTGCAACTTCGTCGGCGATTTGTATCGGTGGTTCTACAACAATTGCAGCCAATGCAACTGGTGGTGGTCCGTTTACCTATTTATGGGACGATCCTGCAGCTTCAACAACAGCGAGCATTACAGTTAGTCCAAGCACTACAACAACTTACAGTGTACTTGTTAAGGATGCCTGCACCAATCCGGTTACTAAATCGGTAACAATAACAGTTAACCCAGTACCAACAGTTACTGTATCACCAACTACAGCAACGTTATGCCAGCCAGGTTCAGCAGGTACGCTGCTTACAGCAGGCGGCGGTGCAGCTACTTATGCATGGACGCCTGCAGCAGGCCTTTCTGCCACAACAGGCGGCAGCGTTACGGCCACACCAGGCGGTACTACAACTTATACAGTTATCGGTACTGATGGCAATGGTTGTACAGGTACGGCAACCTCTGTAATAACTGTAAATAATGCAGTGCAAAACCTTACAGCATTGGCAACACCGGGTACAATATGTGCAGGTGCATCGTCAACACTTACAGCTTCTGCTTCTGTATATGGCCCTGTTGCTTCATACCAGTTTGCAGCATCTACAGGCGCATCACTTGACCCAATGAGTGGTGCTACCACAATTGTAGGCGTAAGTAATGATGATACCCCAATGAATACTTCAGCGGGTGTTAATACAACCGCTGGCAATTCAATACCTATTGGGTTTGATTTCAACTTTAGCGGGGGCAATTTCACATATTTTTCTGCTTCTCCAGACGGCTGGATAAAGCTTGGAAATGACAATACTGCGGCCACAAGCCAGTTCACAAATTCTACCACCAGTATTAGCAATACGCCAAAAATTTATCCTTATTGGGATGATATGGCAACGGGCACGACTGGTAGCGTGCAATATGTTGTAACCGGCACTGCACCAAACAGGGTATTGGTTGTTCAGTGGTATGTAACTATACCAAGGGCAACTACTGGTGCAGCCAACTCAACCTTCCAGGCATGGTTGTATGAAACCTCTGGAAAAGTTGAATTCCGCTATGGTACAATCGGTTCTTCAAGCATGAGTGCTTCTGTCGGTTTAACGAGTACTGCCGCACAATACCAAAGTGTAACAGTATCATCTAACACCGCAAGCAGCAGCATACCTACTGATGCTAACGCAGGCCAACCAGCCAGTGGCACTATGTACACGTTTAATATACCAGCAGTGATAAGCACTAACTTTAGCTGGGCACCGGGCAGCTTAACAGGTAATTCTGTAAGCGTATCGCCTGCGGCAACTCAATTATATACAGTTACCGCTACAGGCTCTGGATCTTGTACTTCTACTGCAACAGCAAATGTTACAGTTAATCCATTAACTTCAATTTCAGTAGATGCAGCACCAGCTACACAGTTGGTAGGTCAAAATAACACTGCTACAGCACTTACGGTAACAGCAACTGGTACAGGTACTATTACTTATCAATGGTTCTCTAACACTATTAGCAGTACTGCAGGCGGCACAGCAGTTGGCACAGGCTCAAGCTATGCACCATCTACTGTAACAGTAGGTACATTATTCTACTATGCAGTTGCTACAGGTACTTGCGGAACTGCAACTTCATCTGCGGTGCAAGTGAATGTGGTAAATGCTAATACCAATTTCTGGACAGCATTAAGTAGTACTACTAACTGGAGTACAGCAGCTAACTGGTCGTTGAATTCAGTGCCAACAACATTGAATGATATTGTGATACCTACCTCACCTTCCGGTGGAGCTATCTTCCCGTCATTAACTGCTGCATCTGTTGCTAAAAATGTTGTTATTCAAAATGGTGCTACCATTTCATTAAACGGAAATACATTAACATTAAGTGGTGGTGTATCCGGAGCAGGTACATTTATTGGCTCGGCAAGTTCTAATCTTGCAATAGGTGGTACTTCAACATTAAGCTTTGCAAGTGGTGCAGGCGGAACATTGAAAAACCTGAATATAAATGCAGGAACCACCACGCTGGCAACAGCTTTAGACATTACTGGAGGTACCGGGCTTGCAAACAATAACAGCTTTGGTACAGTAACGGTGGCATCGGGTGCAGTATTGGCATCTGGAGGCTTCCTTACGTTTAAATCAAATGTATCAGGTACTGCAAGACTTGCGCAAGGTGCAACATCGGGTCAATGGGTTACGGGGGATGTAACGGTAGAAAGATACATACCTCAAAATACTCAAAGAGCCTGGAGGATGTTATCTGTTCCAACCAAAGGTGGACAAAAGATCAATCAGGCATGGCAGGAAGGTGCTATTGGCCCATTAAATAATCCTAAACCAGGCTTTGGAACTTTGATTACCACTAAATTATTAGTTAGCCCAGGCTCCATTGGCTTTGATGCTTATACATCTGTTAGCGGATCTTTGAGAACATACAATGTAACAACCAATGCATGGAACGATGTAACTGCCACCATTGGTAGCGGAAGCACCGGCAATATTGAAACTGTAAAAGGTTATTCTCTTTATGTAAGAGGAGACAGGGGGGCAAACGGACAGGTATCTGCTGCTGTTACCACATCATCTCCAACAGTGCTTCGTACCACAGGTACACTGTACACTGGTGATCAGGCTGTAGTTTCAATTAGTCCTAATAAGTTTGAAATGATAGGTAATACTTATGTTTCTGCAATTGATTTCTTAGGATTGGCCAGAACCAGTATTCCAAATACGTTCTACATCTGGGATCCTAAAGCAAGCAATGCCGGTTCATTAGGTGCATATCAAACATTCACCCTTGCAGGTGGTTTTGTTCCCTTGTTACCAGGTAGTTATGGAACAGGCACAT
Organism: Chitinophagaceae bacterium; assembly: GCA_031371545.1. Lineage (GTDB taxonomy): Bacteria > Bacteroidota > Bacteroidia > Chitinophagales > Chitinophagaceae > Ferruginibacter. The sequence goes on along the minus strand of JANMJU010000193.1, from coordinate 40,074 downwards.
CGTCAGATCCATACCGTCCCAACACAGTGATAGAATCCGGACAAGCATTCTTCGTAACAACAGGGTCTTTACCTGGCAGTATTGGAATTAAGGAGAGTGCAAAAACTACAGGTTCAGGTATTAATGTGTTCAGGCCGGCTGCAGGCATCCAAAGGTTAAAAACCAACCTGTATACTATTGCTGCTGATAATACAGCTACCGTTACAGACGCTAATTTGTCCGCATTTGACAACCTGTTCTCTAATGGAGTTGATGCAGATGATGCTGCTAAACTGGCTAATACCGGTGAAAACTTTGCTATCGTAAGGGATAATATAAACCTGGCCATTGAAGCAAGGCAGGCTGTTGTAAACACTGATACTACTTTCTTCAAAATGTGGAATATGAGTATGCATCCCTACCGGCTTGAGTTCATTGCTACTGATATGAATCTGCCTGGTTTAACGGCTTACCTGCAGGATAATTTTACCGGCACTTCTAAAGTACTTGACCTTACTGGCACCACTACTTATGACTTTACTGTAAATGGTTTTGCGGCATCTTCTGCACAGGGAAGGTTTAAGATAGTGTACAACCAGGCAGCAACTGGTCCTTTACCGGTTACCTTTATCAGCATCAGTGCTAATTTGGCCGGGGCAGCAGTAAAAGTAGATTGGAAAGTAGCTGGTGAAAGAGGAATACAGCGTTATGAAGTGGAGCGTTCTGCAGATGGCAATAACTTTGCAAGAGTGGTTACTGTAGTGGCTTCTGGAAATAATTTCAGTGATATTACCTATAGCTGGATGGATGCAACTCCACTGACTGGAAATAATTTTTACAGAATAAAGAGCATCGGCGCATCAGGTGAAATAAAATATACCTATATTGTGAAGGTTCTAATAGGAAATGTGAAACCTGGGTACTCTATTTCACCTAATCCTGTAGAAGGAAGCATTGTTAACCTTCAATTTAAAAACCAGCCACAGGGCAGGTATAATATCAGGTTGATGAGTTCAATTGGTGAAGTGATATTTACAAGCGTTGCAGAACATGCAGGCGGAAACAGCACACAACTGCTGAACCTGCCAGCCGCAATCGCAAGAGGTGCTTACCAGTTGGAAATAATAGCTCCTGATAAAATAAAAGAAGTTCAGAATTTATTTATTAACACAATCAAATAAAACACAAAATGAAGTTGAAAGCAATTGTATCAGCAATGTCTTTGAGGAAAAGACTGACACAAGTAATTGTAATGGCGGCGTTACTGGTTACACCTTTAATAGGTCTTTGCCAACCACCTCCTCCAGACGGAAACCCGGAAGTGCCTTTTGATAACAATATGAACCTGCTTTTTTTAGCAGTGGGTATTGTGTTCGCTGTTGTTATCACAGTAAGACAATTACGTAAAAGAGCAGCCACTACTGCTTAATTGATAATTTTATTGCCACCAAATGCACCTTTAGTTGGGTGCATTTGGTGTTTCTATAATGCAGAGTAAATGCCCCGGTATCGTAAAATGCACTTCATTTCCCAAATTTTTATTTTCATTTTTTGCTTTCTATTTTAGATGTACATTTTAAGTTACACCTACCCGTTATTAAGGTAAATTGGCACTGATTTTTTATTTTTTTTAGCAGAATGAAATAGCCTGATTTGTTTGAAAATAAAGGAAAAACAGCTATCATCTTTGTTTGTTTTTTTAGTAAAATTTTATTTTCATTTTGTTATGAAATAGTTACTAAAATGTATTGTTTTTTGGGCATTAAAATTTATCTTGCTCTTTAGGTTTTATAAGCTTTATGTCCAATCCCTTTCAAAACGTAACATCCTTCCGGAAATCATCCCAAACAGAACGGCCTCGATATACTTTCGAGGTATATTTTTTTATAGAAATCATTGACCGTACGCTAAAAAAGCACAAATAATTTTGTATGAAGAAACTCTACTTATTCTTTCTATTGGCTTTTATTTTTGTGGGTAAATCTAATTTGAGTGCACAGGTTACTGTTACTGCTACAAGCGGTACATTAACCGGTACTTACACCACATTAAAATTGGCTTTTGATGCCATCAATCTTGGGACACACAAAGGAGATATCATAATCGATATAAGTGCAAATACGACAGAAGGCGCTATTCCTGCAACATTAAACAGTGGTGATGCAGATCCGACGGCTTACAGTTCTATATTAATTCAGCCTTCAGTGGATGCTGTTAGCATTTCCGGCAATCCTGGTGCAGGTTTCGGAGTAATACAATTTAATGGAGCAGATAATGTGGTGATTAGCGGAGATAATCCAAACACTGCCGGTTATAACAGAGATCTTACAATTAACAATACTTCTACTGCTTCTGTTACAGCCAGCTCGGTAATTAGGATTGCAACAAGGCCTACAGCTGCCTCCAGTGCGGATAATAATTTTATCCTGAATTGTATATTAAATGGAAATGTTACTTCAGGCAATGGCAGTGGTACTACTTTGTCTAGCTCTTCTGCTAATATTAGTTTTGGTATTTATTGCGGTGGCAATGCAGGCGTATCTTCGGGAGTGGCACCTGTGGCTATTACCGCAGCTTCACCAGAAGCGGCTTTAACAGCTACCACAATTAATAATCTTGTAATTGATAACAATATTATCAACCAATGCGGTAGGGCCATTGAATTTAATGGAGCTGTTGCAAGTGTATCAAGTTCACTTACTATTACCAACAATATCATCGGTGCGGCAGGGGCTTTGGGAACTTATCCATATACTACTCCGGCTACTACTGTTTATTGCAAAGGTATTTGGATTGCCGGAACCGACGCTGTCTACATCAACAGTAATACTATTCGGAATATACTTTCTTATTTATCCACTACTATCAGTGGTATAGAACTGGTAAGTGCCATTGGGTCGGGGGCTATTGATATATCCAGCAATACTTTAACTGGCGTAGTAAATAATGGTACTGCTAATGATGCATTTGGTATTTTAATGAGTTCAGTTTCAAGTAAATTTTCAATAACAGCCAATATTATTTCTGTTGTTGAAAATAATGCAACCCAGGCGGTGGCCGGCATCAAAATAGCAACATCAGGAGGCCAGGCTAAGGTCAATCAAAATAATATATCAGGGATTTTTGCAAGAAATGTGGGTGGGTACGGGGCATCGGGTATTAATTTATTTACTGCTGCCAGCGGGGCGGAAATAAGTAATAATTTTATTTACAACCTGATGAATTTTGGGAGTGCAAGTTTTAATAATACCGATAATGTTGCCGGCATCATCATCGGTAGTGGCACTGGTCATAAAATTTATCACAACTCCATCAACCTCTATGGCAATAATGCCGGCCCAGGTTCTAATTTAATGTCCTGTCTTCATGTTACTTCAAGCGCAATTACAAGTCTTGATATCCGTAATAATATTTTTTCAAATACCGTTACCAGCGGATCGGCAACAGATGCTAATATTTGTTTGTATTTACCTTTTGCTGCTTCTGCCGGTATGGGTTACACGATAAATAACAATGCCTATTTTACCGGCAGTACTGCAGGCAAACATGGTATTGCACATATTAATTCTACCAGTTATAGTGCTGCAAATATTTTAGACGTTGCCAACTTCAATGCACTTTCCACTGCCCCTGCTGCTAATTTCAGAAATTATTCTTCGGCTTTAGGAGTTACGTCAAATGATTTTGCTTCTTTTGGAAGTACGGCTGCTGCTCCATTTACATCTTCCACTGATTTGCATATCCCTGCTGCTACCGCAACACGTTTAGAGTCAGGCGCTGTTCCGGTAGGAATTTCTGTTGATTATGACAATGCTGCAAGAAGTGGTACTGCTCCAGATATTGGCGCTGATGAATTTGCCGGTACGCCGCAGGATCTTACGCCTCCTTTGATAACTTTTACGCCTCTTACGGGTACTTGTACAATTGGTAATAGGACACTTACTGCAACAATTACAGATGCCAGTGGAGTGCCTGTGTCAGGCGCAGGTTTACCTGTGCTTTATTGGAAAATTAATGCTGGGGCATACGTGGCAGTTACAGGTGTTTCTGGCGGTGGAGGTATTTATAACTTTACATTTGGTGCTGGGGCTGTAGCGCCTGATGTTGTATCTTATTATATAGTAGCACAGGATAATGCAGGTACGCCCAATGTTATATCTCAGTCTTCAATTGGTGCAGGAGGCTTTACTGCTAATCCGCCATCCGCACTTACGGCACCTACACCTGATAGTTATGGTGTGCAAAATAATCTTCTGCCAGGTACTTACACAGTTGGTTTGTCAGGTGTATATACTACATTAACAGCAGCTGTAAATTCTTACAATACATCCTGCCTGAGTGGTGCTGTAATATTTAATTTAATTGATGCATCTTATCCTGCAGAGACATTTCCAATTGTAATTGGCAATGCTGAAGCAAGCTCAACTAATACTTTAAAAATAAAACCCAATGCAACCACTGCTATAACAGGAGCGTCTCCGGTAGCATTGATTAAATTAAATGGTGCTGATTATATTACAATTGATGGTTCTAATTCCGGGGGAACCAGTCAGGATTTGACTATTACTAACACAGATGCCACCACGACTTCCGCTGTTATTTGGGTAGGAAGTGCTTCAGCTTCTAATGGAGCTACCCACAATGCGGTAAAAAACTGTGTTATATCGGGCAACGCCACTACCACCACTTATGGTGGTATCGTATCTTCAGGTGGAACAACAATTGGAGGAACTGCTGAAGCAGCCAACACCGATAATACTTATCAAAATAATGTTATTACCACATGTTATCGTGGAATTATGGTAAATGGACCATCAGGAAGGGAAGCTAATACCATCATTACTGAAAACAAAATAGGGTCTGCAACATTGGGAAATAAGATTGGCTTTATTGGTATATTGATCTCAAATCAAACCAATATTTCTGTGAATATAAATACCATTTTTGGTATTACAAATGGCAACAGTTCAAACACAAATCTCCCTGCCGGGATCACCGTTCGTGGAAGCATATCAGGGGGTAATATATTTAGCAATGTTATTAGTGATGTAAGGAATACAAATACCGCACAATATTCAGCACACGGTATAACATTGCAGTCTACTTCAGCTGCTACAGGGCTTAATATTTACAATAATTTTATTTATGATATTGCCGGTGATGGTGAAGATGCCAATATATGGGACAATGGTCATGGCATTGGCATACTAACAGGAGGTGGATATAATATCTACTACAATTCAATCAACCTGAATACAAATCAAAATAATCCAGGTAACAGTGCTGCTATTTTTATCGATAACAGGGGGTCTGCAGGCACTACTCCCGTAAGTCTCAATATCAAAAATAATATTTTCAGTAACCAGCAAACAGCGGGAGTCAGATATGGTATTTACTCTTCTGCACCTGCATCATCATTTGCTGTAATTAATTATAATGATTATTATTCTACTGGAACAAATCTTGGGTTTTTAGCCGGAGCAAGAAATAATCTTGCTGGATGGCAATCTGCTACCAGCCAGGATGGAAATTCTATATCTGTAAATCCAGTATTTCTTTCCGGGACTAATCTTCATTTAAAAACTACTTCACCGAGTTCTACTTTAAATGGGCAGGGTAATCCAGTTGCAGGCATAACAACAGATATTGATGGTGATGTAAGAAATGCTACAACACCAGATATGGGCGCTGATGAGTTTACACCTGACCCTTGTGGAGGTGTCATAACAGGAGGAACGATTACGGCCTCCCAAACAACTGTTTGTGTTTCGGCGGGTGTGGTATTTGCTTCTACAGGCTTCAGTACAGGTACCAGTATGACTTATCAATGGGAATCTTCTCCAGATAATGCTGCATGGTCACCAATTGGAGGGGAGACAAATCCATCTGGGGTAAATATTACCGTGTCTGCCACAACTTATTACCGTCTAACGGTTACCTGTACCCTTACATCCACAACTGCCAATTCAAATGTGATACAGGTAACTGCAACTACTCCGTTAATAGTTTCTTCTAGTTCGGGCACTCCTGTATGTGGTTTGGGAACAGTTACTTTGACAGCAAACGGATCTTCAGGTACAACTGTAAACTGGTATGCAAATCTTACTGGAGGGTCTCCACTTACTACCGGAACTAATTATACTACGCCGGTTATAAGCAGCACTACTAATTATTATGCTGAGGCTGTGGCGGGATCAGCCAATGGAGCTGTGGGCCCAGTTTCACCAACTGCTGAAGGAGGTATAATCGGTACTCAAACAATTAGTTGGGATGTAGGTTTTGATGTAATTCAATCTACAAGATTGCTTTCTGTAGATGTATTCCCGCTGACTTCCGGGCAAACCTCAACTTTGAATGTTTACAATTCATCAAATACTATCCTGGCCAGTATACCTTATACTACTACTGTATCAGGTGGGGCAACGGCACAGACCATACCCATTAATCTAACCCTTACTACAGGAACAGGGTATTATATTTATGCACCGGGAGGAATACCTGCTGGGGGTGCTACAAGGAATACTTCTGGAGCAGTTTATCCATATACTTCATCTGCTATAAATATCACAGGTAATGGATTTGATCAAAACTATTTCATGTGTTATTATAACTGGCAATTTAGCAGTGGTTGTGCATCGGCTCCAAGAACTGCAGTAGTTGCAACGGTATCATTGCCACCTGCATTTACGGCACCAACAGCTTCTGCCAATCCGATTTGTGCAGCATCTTCTACTAATCTTACAGCGCTTGATGCAGATTATTCAATTTATTCCTGGTCACCTGCAACTGGTTTAAGCAATGCTGCCATTGCCAATCCGGTTGCCACTCCAGCTGCAACTACAACTTATACTGTTACAGCAAGCAATGGTACATGTGCTACTACTGCCAATATAACTATTACGGTTAATCCCATACCCAGTGCTTTAAGTATAACTCCAGCTAATCCTGTAATTTGCGTAGGTGCTATTCAGTCACTGACTGCAACAGGTGGAGCTGGTGACTTCTTTAGAGAAAGGTTTGAAATATTCCCTATCAGCAAATTTGTTGTTACAGGATCTGGCATTACTGAAAACCAGAGCCTCACCTATTACCAGGAAGGTACAAGTGCGGTAAGGTTAACGCATGTTAATAATATCTCTGATGCAAGCCCTGCTGCTTATGAATTATCAAATAATTTAAATCTCTCTTTATATTCCAATCCGGTACTAACCTTCCAGCATATCTGTGCATTGGAAACAAATAGTACTGGAACTCTTGACTGGGATTTTGGGTATGTTGAATATTCTACAGACGGAGGTACTGTCTGGACACCATTTCCACAAACCAGTTATGCCGGAGGAAGCACTGCATTGCGTAACGGCGTTGTATGTTTTGAAAAGCATAGTTATACTGATTGGAATACGCAGTTTACGGGAACTGGTTCTACGCCTGGAGCTTCACCCGGAACTGCTTTGTGGAAACCAGAAACAATTAATTTGTCAACATGGCAAACAAGTACCCAGTTTAAATTCAGGTTCAGAATTAAGTCGGATGTAAGTGATGTATATTATGGATGGTTACTTGATGATATAAAAATAAATGGTCAGGCATCAATTACATGGAGCCCGACTACAGAGTTATTTACAAATGCAGCGGCTACTATTAATTATACTGGTACCAACAATCCGGTGGTATATACCAAGCAAACAGCAACCAGAACTTATACCGCTACTGCTTCATTCGGTACTTGTAGTGTAACAGCAAACGTAACTGCTACGCTGGTTAGCAATCCGGCCACTATTACAATTACATCAGCACAAGGCACAAGTGGTATTTGTGGAGCAGATACTGTGGACTTGTCTGCTGCGATTACGCCTGTTGGCTTATATGGCGGCACTGCATTTTACGATTGGCAAAAAAATGGAATAACAATAACTGGAACTGCAACTGGCGGTTCAAGCATTGGCACTACCATCACTGTTGCAAGTACAGCTACGTTATTCCCTGGCATGAGGGTTTCTGTAATTGCAGGTTCCGGCTTTTTTGCAGCTAATACAAGGATTGTGAGTATTCTTAATGCCACACAGTTTACCGTTAGTGCTGCCCCTGGCATCGCATTATCGGGAGCTACTGTATCTGCTACAGCAAGCGGCAGCACTGTAACGAATCTTCGTTATTCAGATTTAGTAACTGGCGATGTTGTTACCTGTGTGCTCTCAGTTGGCGGTGTTACCTGTATGCCGGCAAACCCCGTTACGAGCAATTTACTTACGTTTACAATACTTCCAACTACTCCTACAAGTGTAAGTGTTGTTGCTTCAACAACCACTATTTGCGCTACACAGTCGGTAACATTTACTGCCACACCCACTAATGGTGGCGCAGCGCCTACTTATGAGTGGTTTGTAAACGGTACATCACAGGGAGCAGCTTCTGCCTCCACCACATTTACTACTACTACATTGGCAAATGGAAATATAGTTACATGCCGTATGTACTCAAATGCAACTAACTGCCCTTTCCCTAAAGCGCCATACAGCAGCGGAATTACCATGACGGTAAATCCATCATTTCCTGTATCTGTCAGCATTACTTCCAGCCCGGCCCCTGCAGGGTCTACTGTAAGTATATGTAACGCAACATCTGTTACTTTTACTGCTACTCCAACCAATGGAGGTGTGACACCAACTTATCAATGGTTTATTGGTGCAACTCCTGTTGGTACTAATAGCCCAACATACACAACCAGTACTTTGGTTGATTTGGATGTGGTAACCTGCGTACTTACTTCAAGCATTTCAAGCTGTGCTTTGGGTAATCCCGCTACTTCAAATGCTTTAAATATCAGTGTAACCACCCAGCCTGCCTCAGTTACAATAGCACCGGGTACGGCAATTTGTGCAGGCATAGCAAGAACATACACTGCTACGCCTGTTAACGGCGGTGCCACACCCACTTATCAATGGTATGTAAACAGTATACCTGTCGGCACTAACTCTGCTACTTATAATTACACACCTTTAAATGGTGATGTTGTTGCAGTTGATATGTCATCAAGTTTAACTTGTGCCACTCCAAATCCTGCTACTGTTTCTATTACACAAACTGTGAATGCAAATCCGACTGCTGCTATTACGGGCAACAGCACATTATGTGTTGGCGTGCCTGCAGTGCTTAATTCAAACGCAACAGCTGGCAGTGGTGCTATTTCAACTATTCAATGGAGGCTTGGCGGATCTAATATCGTTGGAGCTACCAATACTGTTCATACTGCTTCCGTTGCTGGCAACTATGATGTAGTTGTTTCTAATACAAATGGCTGTACAGTAACATCTTCTGTTTTTGCTCTTGGTGCTGCCACTACGCTTATGGCAGGCACTTATTATATAGGCCGTATTAATGCCGTAAATGTAAATGGAAACACTACTACACTAACAGCCACAAGCACGGCTAATTTGGTAGTGGGTGCAGTGCTTTCAAAAGTTAGCGGCGGCGGTACATTTGCAGCCAGCACTGTTATTACAAGTATAGTTAATGGTACTACATTCACAGTTAACACAGCACCAACTGTAGCAATGGCTGGTGCTGCCATTGCAGGATTGGATTGTGATGATTATCCTTCTTTTGCAGCTGCCATTGCAGATTTGAACACAAGGTCAATAAGTGCAGCTTGTACATTTAATGTCCAGCCTGGCTATGTTGAAAACTTGACATCAAAAATGGCAGCACTTGGTAATGTAACTTTAAATGCTGCTGCAGCTACAAGAACACTTACGTTCCAAAAAAATGGTGCAGGTGCCAATCCGAAAATTGTTTCTTATACAGGAGGTGTGGGTACACCAGCATCTGCAGCACCCGATGGTATATTCACTATTAGCGGTACAGATAATGTAACCATTGATGGTATTGACCTGGAAGAAAATGCTGCAAATACTACCAACCCATCAACCATGGAATATGGCTACGGTTTATTTAAATTGGCCGCAGGAGATGGGGTACAAAATGCGACAATTAAAAATTGTGTGATCACTTTGAACAGGATTAACAATGCAACTTTTGCAGCGCCAATGGTGGAAGGATCGGTTGGTATTCTTGTTATCAATTCAACTGCCATTGCAGCAACAACTATATTAACACCTACCAATGGTGGTACTGTAAATACCAATGGCTCCAACTCAACCAATAAATTTTACACCAATACAATACAAAATTGTAACTATGGTATTGTATTGTCTGGCTATGCAGCTACGCTAGGTGTAGGCCCTGCTCCAACAGCTACTTCATTCCTTGGCGATTTAAGTAATGATATTGGTGGTGCTGTTGCAGGGAATGGTAATACAATATTAAACTTTGGCAGTGCAGGTACAAATGCTGCAGCTGGTGTAAGGGCACTGAATCAATGGAGTGTAAATATCTCCTACAATACGCTTAACAGTAATAATGGTTCTGGTACCAACCATGCAGGTAACTTAAGAGGTTTCTTTGGTGAGGCTGGCCTTTCTGGCAATGTTACTATCACGAACAATACAGTTACATTAAAAACTGCTGCTACTGCTGGTACATGGACGGGCATTGATAATGTTATAGGATCAACTGCATCGGCGAATACTGTAAATATTAATAACAATACTATACAGAACTGTAGTTTTAGTGGTGCTTCATCACCAGTATTTTTGGGAATAAGTAACACATCTACAGCAGCCACTATAAATATTAATACTAATACAATTACTAGTATTGGCGTATTAAATGCTGGTACACCGGGTGCAACTCTTATAAATAACACTGCTACCGGAGCTACTGCTTGTAGCATAAGTAATAATAGTATTTCGAGCATAACAAATGCAGCTCTCTCTGGTTCTATTCGTGGTATATCTATAGGTAATTCTACTAATGGAACTTTTAATCTTAATACCGTTGATGCTATTAGTTATACTGCTGCTACATCAACCGGTTCAATAGATGGTATTGTAAGTATTGGTAGCGGACAAGCCAATACGTTCACTAATAATATTGTAAGAAATCTTTCTGTACCTACTACAGGAACTATCAATGGCATTAGGGAATTTGGAGGTGCCGGAGCAAAAGCAATACAAAACAACCAGGTTTATAATTTCTCAACAACACCTGGTGGTGTTGGCGGTGCAACATTTAATGGTATACTCAGCCAATTAGGTACTACGGTTGATATTTCAAATAACCAGGTATATTCTCTCAACAGTACTGGTACTACAGGCGGCACCCTTGGTACGATTGCAGGTATACAGGTTACCAGTGGTACTACTGTTACAGCTAGTAAGAATAAAATTTACACTCTTTCTACTACGAGTACAGGGCCTTTGGTATATGGAATGCTGCTTTCTGGCCCAACATCTGCGGTTGTTCAAACATTAACTGCATCCAACAATTTTATTGCTGATTTAAAAGCGCCAGCAGCTAACCTAGCAGATGCTATACGTGGAATAGGTGTAACAGCCGCATTTGTCGGCTCAACATCAACTTATAATATTTATTACAATTCAATCTATTTGAATGCAAGTTCTACGGGTGCAATATTCGGCACTTCTGGTATTTACCATGCTGCTAATGCAACTGCTACTATTGCATCATTGAACTTGAGGAATAATATTATTTACAATACTTCTATAAAAAGTGGCGGCGGTTTGACGGTTGCGTTTAGAAGGCTAGCTGCTACTTTAAGCAATTATGCAGCCACCTCAAATAATAACTTGTATTATGCAGGCACTTCGTCAGCCTCAAACCTGATTTATTATGATGGCACTAATAGCGATCTAACCATTACTGCTTTCAAAACAAGGGTGTCAACAAGAGATGCAGCTTCTGTAAGTGATGTAGTGAATTTTGCAAGTACAACAGATTTACATCTGGCAGCTGATAACAACTGTATTCTTGAAGGTAAGGCTGCTGTTATTGCAGGCTTCACAGACGATATAGATTTACAGGCCAGAAGCGGCAGTACGCCGGATATTGGTGCAGATGAATTTACAGGAACCAACCCTGTTTCATTAACAGTTACCAATCCTGCTACGGTTTGCTCTGGTGGTTCGATAGATCTTACCTCAGCTTCTGTAACAACCGGGTCTTTAGGCGGTACACAGTTATACTACTATTCAGATGCCGGGGGCACAACTACACTGGCTACACCAAACAATATAACCGTTGGTGGTACTTACTACATTAAATATGGTAAAGGAAGTTGCTACTCTTCTGTAACACCAGTGGTGGTTACGTTTACAGCAAGTGGCACATGGCTTGGGGTAAGTACAATATGGAACAGTGCTGGTAACTGGTGCGGTGGTATACCATCTACTGCAACAGATGTAACAATACCTACGGGCTTGTCTAATTACCCAATAATAACTAGTGGTGTTAGTGCTTTGGCAAACAATGTTACTATAGCTTCAGGAGCATCTATTACCACTTTAGGAACTGGTTCACTTGATATTAAAGGGGCCCTTAATAATAATGGTAATTTGCTTAATTGGGGAGAAATAAAATTAACGGGTTCATCTGCTCAAACTTTCCCGGGAGCAACCGGAACAATAACGGCAATGACAAGACTTACTATTAATAATGCCACTGGTGTAACTATTAACAGGGACTTATTGATAAGAGAAGCAATTATACCAACAGCGGGTGCTGTTAACCTGAATAATGTTTTTATAACATTGCGTTCTGTTGTAGACTCAACTGCAAGGATTGGTGTTGTTGGCGGCAGCTTTACTTATACCGGCACTGGTAATTTTGTAGTGGAAAGATATTATCCAAGCAGGAGGACATGGCGGTTACTGACTGCACCTGTGGTAACGCCACTTACTGGGGCTAGCACCAAAACAATCTTTGGCTCATGGCAGGTCGGCGGTGCTATGGGCTTAACTGGCAATGGTACTTATATGTCAGGTCCTTCTCCGTCCGGAGTTAATGGGCTGGATGCAAGCCCGTTGAACAACTATTCTTTAAAGCGGTTTAACTATGCAACAAGTGCGTTTGACGGAATTGGAAATACAAAACTGGCACGTATGTCTGGTTTCCCTGCTGGTAATAGTTCCAGTTATCTTACAGATACTGTTGGTTATTTCGTTTTCATAAGGGGAGACAGAACAGCTGCAAATGTAAATGCATTTAATACTTATGGTGCTGTAACCACCACCACATTAAGGGATACCGGCAATGTAAAAACGGGTGTATTTACCTTTAACTGTAACCCCGGAATTGGTGCAAATATTTTCACTTTGATTGGTAATCCTTACGCATCACCAGTTGATTTTGCAACAATCGGCAGAAGCAATGTAAACAATAAGTTTTGGGCGTGGGACCCCAATTTGAATAGTGTGGGAGGTTATGTAACTTTAGATTTTGCTTCAGGTTATGTGCCTGTAAAAGTGCCTTTGTCAAGTACAGGAACAGTAGCACAAACACAGTACATTCAATCGAGCCAGGCGATATTGGTAGAGACAAGTGGCGGTTCACCAACGGTTACTTTTAACGAAACTGATAAATCAGCCGGCAGTACTAATAATTTGAATATTTTCAGGCCGGGGGGCAGAAAACCTGTAACCACCCTGGCTGCTAATATTTATGTACCGGCGCAGGATGGAAGTAAAATATTGGCAGATGGAGTAGTGACGCAGTTTAACAAAGAATTCAGTAAATCAATAGATGGTCTGGATGCGGCTAAATTCACCAATGTGAATGAAACATTCAGTATCGTAAGCAACAATAATTTGCTTTCTCTTGAACGAAGACCAATGCTTACAGAAAATGATACGCTCTTCTATTTTTTTGGAAAGAACATCGCTAAAAATTACCGGTTCAATGTTTTTATACAAAATTTTGCAGAGCATAATTTGACAGGATTTTTGGAAGACAGCTACTTGAAAAACTGTACTCCGGTTAACATGAATGGCGATACCTGGGTTGATTTTAAAGTGAATGCAGAAGCTGCATCTGCTGCAAAAAACCGTTTCAGGATTGTATTTAAAAAACTGGTTCAGTCCAGCAGCATAAATGGATATGTTGTAAATACTGACATAGCCCTGGACTGGAAAGTGACTGCACAGTTTGATATTATTCACTATGAAATAGAAAGGTCTGTAAATGGAACCAGTTTTGAACAGGTGGGCAATCAGCTTAACAGTGTACTGTCACAAATGGCTAATGCTTATTCCTGGTTAGATATTAGCCCAACTCCGGGGGTTTACTATTACAGGGTTAAGTGTGTTGGCAGCAGCGGTGCTATTGCTTATACTGATAAAGTAAAAGTAACCATTGTAAAAAGCACACCGGCAATGTATGTATTTCCTAACCCGGTTACTAACAGTACGATAAATCTGCAGATGAACAATATGCCTGCCGGTAAATATTATACAACACTGATGACAGAAGATGGTAAAGCTGTTAATAAGGCTGCTATCATTCATGCAGGCGGTACAGCTGTAGAAACAATTAATCCAAAAACAATTTTAGCAGCAGGCTCTTACAGATTGGAAGTAACAGGGCCAGATAAGAATAAAGTGCTGTTGAAAATAATAGTACAAACGAAATAAAAAAGGTTGGCTTGTGATATTTTAATCACATCATAGGTTCTAAAGTCTTTAGATGTTTTTTAAATTCTGCAATTATTTTGATAAATAATTGCAGAATTTTTTTTGTAGCAGTAATGATAATGTTCAATAAAAAACAACAGCCTTCATGAACGAGAAACAAGCTACGAGAAACAAGCAACAAGAAACGAGAAACAGGTTTACAATTTCTCTGCAATCTCTTTTTCTTCTGCTACGCCATCTTTGCGCCATACCTGTTTACCATCTTTAAATAAAATAAAAACTGGTAAAGCCGTTACATGGTAGGCTTTCAAAATATCTTGGTCTTTACCGCCATCTACTTTTACCAGTTTAAATTTATCAGCATTGTTGGTCAACAGACTTTTTAAAACCGATTCCATCTTTCTGCAGGGCGGACACCACTCTGCACCAAAATCTACCAGCACTGTTTTAGTTGCATTGACAGCAGTATTGAATTCTTCCATACTCATTTGTTTGGCTTCACTTTTTCCTTCCAGTGCTTTGCTGGCAGCTTTCCAGGCATTGATGCCGCCATTCAGTTCATACACTTTTTCAAATCCGTTCGTTCTCATTTGTTTTGCTGCTGCGGCACTTCTGCCACCGGCAAGGCAATATACATACACCGGTTTTGTTTTATCAACATAAGCAATGCGTCTGTTATATTCCTGTGGGTTATTCCAATCGGCCAGCAGTGAACCTTTGATGTGGCCGCTTTCATATTCAGCCGGGGTTCTTACATCCAAAATTTGTATGGAATCTTTATTGCTGATACCGGCTTCAAATTCAACAGCGTTGAGGTTGTTGGCAGATTGTGCATTGCAGGAAAAAATACTTATAGAAAAAATAAAAGCTGCGACAGTATGTAAACAAAATTTCATTATTGTAAAAATTTCAACAAAGGTGAGGGTATTACTCCAATAAAAAAACCATCCGTTTGTCAGCGGATGGTTTTTTTATAATGATCTTCAAAATTTATTACAGTGGAGAAAGGTATTGTGCATATGCATAACCCTCTTCGCCATCAGCAGTTTTTATTTTCCACCAGCTGTCATCTGTTTTTTCTACCAGTGTTACCACTTCGTTGTGGGCTGCTTTACCAACTATTTCACCTTCGGTACTTGGGGTACTCCTGATGTTTAGATTAGTAGAGTCAGTGGTTACTTTTAACTCTGCACCTGCATCTGCTTTAATGTCGATGTTCATCATCAAATCGCCGCTTGCCATTCCAGGGTCAGTTTTGTCGTACAATGCCCAGAGTGCATCATAATCAGCTGTGCTTTTTGCAGTGCCACTTACATGAAGTACACCATCTTTTTCTGCTGCTGATAAATTAGCCACACCCATTGTGGTGGCGGATTGTAACAGTTCAGCATATTTATCTTGTAATGCCATTGTATTTAATTTTTAGTTTGTGATTTGATTAAATTATTTTTTATCCATCAGTTTACTTACATCCGACTTTACTTTTGCTGCAGCAAGCATTTGCATAATTTTCATCCTGTCTGCTTTTGTTACTTCGCCAGAAAGAAATGCTTTATCTGCAGAAAATTCAACACTAACACCTTTGATGTCTTTTAAACCATCTTTTACTTTTTGTTGTGCGGCTGCATCTAAAGTTGTTGTCATAGAAGCTGGTGCTGCTACTGGTGGTGGTGGCGGAGTAACGGTACAGTTATCTACCACTGATTTTACACCTTTCATGCCAGTAATTTCTTTTGCACACATGGCTTTGCAGGCGTCGTCTTTCATCATACCGCTGAGGGTGGCCACCCCATCTTTTACCTCAACAGTTGCTCCGGCCATTTCAGGTGTAGCAGCAATTTTTGCATCAATTGCAGTTTTTATATCTGCGTCTTTGGGTTTACAGCTTACAAATCCAACGGTAGCTGAAATGGCTACAGCCAGTAATACTTTAGTGAGTTTCATTTTTACAAATTTTTTAAATGATAAGAAAGAATAAAGGAAGTGAAAATTTACTGATTTAGCTAATTATCAGAATATTTTTTTGTGAATAATTTACGAATGGAAAATCTGTAGAAATATCTCTATAGAACTGGTATCGTAAAAATACATTGCCTCTCTCATCAGAATTAAGCGATTGTGGGTTTCAGGATAACTTTATTCATGCTGGTAGGTTAGTATCCCTTTTTTTATAAGAAACTATACTATAAGCGAATCATTTTGATCCGCCTTTTCTTTTACCGACAAAAGCTTTTGCAGGGTTGTCCGGGCAGCATATACAATTTGTCCGACGGGCATATTGTATATTTTTATTTGCCACTGGTATTCAGGGCTTGTTTTATAGTAGCCGGGAATAGTGTTTTTTCTGTAATCGGTCTCAATATACTTGCCGGAAAAAGTATGTATAGTGTCGGGTGTAAAACTGACAACATCCTGAATATATTCGAGTGTGTCGAGGTTAGTTAATAATTGTACCGTCATCACTGCATCTGCACCACTTGTAATAAAATATTCCTGCAATTTTTTATCCTCCATTTTATAAAATGATTGCTGGCCGAACACATGCATGGCCGACATGGCGTGGTAGCCGATACTGTCAAGCTGCAGTGTGATGCTGCTTTCTGTTTTCAGCCGGAGCGGTTTATCTTTTTCAGTTACAATGCCCATCACCAGTATGGTGCCTTTTTGTAACCGGTATCCTTTTTCTTTTATCGAAGAATTTATTTTAGTACCTGTACAGGAAAAAATGCCGATGCAAAAAAAAGAAGCAGCGATCCAATAAAAAACTTTCATCACTTAGGATTTATATGCGAAAGTATTGGCAAAAATTACGGTTGGGTATGACTGTCGTCACCCGGAAAGGAAATTGTTATCATCCATCATATTTGTATATCTGCACTTGCCAGCCTGCTTTTAAAAGAAGTATGAAATTAGTTTTGATGTGTACAGCCAGGTTAAAGAGTGGATATATTTTTACCCGGCAGTTTGCAGTGCATGCAAAAACTGGCATAGTAACAATAGCAGTAAAGATGCATACAATATACTCAACAGTAATTTTACAAATGCACACCTGATAGAAAATCCGCAAGGCCTTCTGCGGATGCGTTCAAAGTAAAGGCAATGCAATTTAGCATCTTCATGTTCATGATGGCCATTGCTGTCGCCATCGGAAAGAAATGATAACAGCAACCATATAGTAGATGAATCATGCTGTCTGTTGTTAGCATCTGCTGGTAAAGTTGTCTGTATCGGAATTGCTATTGAATGTTGTTTGCCAACGTTATTTACTTTGGCCAATCCCAAAAAAATAGTAAAAGAAAAAAGGAGCTGAAGGAGGAAATTGTAGTTCATGATTGTGTTTTTTATTACACAAATATTGCTTCAGAAAATGCCCGGAATCAAGGTGGTAAATACTGGAAAATAAAGTCAGGTAATAACCCGTTGTGCATCTTCTGCCGGATAAGTATAAATGCTATTGGCAACAGGTAAGTATATCTACGCAGAAAAATGGCTAAAAGCTATGAAGTCTGAAAAACCATGACTATATTTAAACTGTCTGTTAGTTTACCTTTTACCACTCTTTTTTAATCTTAAAAATAATTTGTATGAAGCTAACTAGAAGAATGGCGATCACATTTATCGCAGTGCCTTTTATCTCTGCCGTCATCTATTTCACCGCAGCCATTTCGCTGGGTAGCAGTATACGCTATAAAGTGATAAGGGTTTATTATGCTAAACTCAGGTTATTAGCAGACAACTCCAGCCTGTATAAACTTAACATGCAAAGCCAGTATGAAAGAACAGGTGTTTTAACGCTTGATAATATTTTGTTATCACCCCTTGCACAGGATGTGAACGGCAATATTTTAAGCTTGCCTGCAGGGCTTACCGAAGCGGAGAAAACCGGGCCATCATTTCCTAAAGGAAAAATATTTTCCAACTACGAAGTATCGAAGCCACAAATTGACAGCCTGCTACAATTTACAGGGGTGGCATATTTTAAATTAGAGGCAGTGGATTATACAATCAATTATATAGCTTATAAGATAACCGCATATAACAGTTCAGATGTAAAAATACCTTTGCCTGACCGCAAACTTTACCTTGATTTAAATCCATGCCCACCTGCAAGGGCTTACCAACCTTAAGTTTTTATTCATGTTTACCTGGCTGCAAGAAATTATTGATTGGAGTGAAGTGTGGGCTTTGCTGATTCCATTGGCATTATTGCTGTGGATTAAAAAAATACCTGCGTCGGCAAAGCCAATAGCTATTTATGTGTGGGTGGCATTGGTATTAAATTTCCTGCAGGATTATTTTTGGAAAAACCGGCTGCTGTTTTCTTTTTCCTCTACTCCTGGTGATAATATTATTTTTTATAACAGCCATTCCATTATCAGGTTTCTTCTTTTCAGTTGGTTTTTCATCTGCATAAAACAGCCTTTTCTTTATAAGTTAAAAAAAATATTACCTGCAGTTTTTATCATTGCTACACTGATTAACTTTATTTTTTTTGAACGCTTTACTGTTTTCAGCAGCCGTATTTTAGGGATAGAAGCAGGAGGTATTTTATTTTATTGCCTGTTGTATTATGTAAACCAGCAGTTGCAGGAAGATACAATAACTTATAAACGGGATGAAATTTTTTGGTTGGTTACAGGCATTAGCATTTACATGGTGGTTTGTTTTCCGCTTTTTCTTTTTTACAACAGCTTGTCTGTAAAATTCCAGGATTTTGCCATCGGTATCTGGGACCTGCACAATGTTGCTTATTTATTACTTTGTATTTTCATTGCAAGATATTTTTATGCTGTTAGCCATCAATGATATTGACCTTTTTATTATTGGCAGTGTTGTGATGATACTGCTGTTCGGCAGTTTTTTTGTAGTGTTGATTTTATCACAACGAAAAAAAATGAGATACCAGCAAGGGATGCAGCAGCTGCAGGAAGAACAGCAAAACCAACTGATAGAAAGTGCAGTGCGGAGTGAGGAAACAGAACGTCACCGGATAGCCGAACAGCTGCATGATGAAGTGGGCGCTATTTTATCTGCAGCCAAACTGCATGTTGCCGGAATCAACAGTAATACCCTGCCTGAAAAAGAAGCACAACTGCACAGCAAATCAAAAGAGCTGCTGGATGAAGCCATTCAGAAAGTACGATCTATCAGCCACAACCTGCACTCCAATATTTTAAAAGAGTTTGGATTGAATGAAGGTATCCGGCATTTTATAAAAATGACTGCCGGCACTATGATTCAGACCAGCATTAATTTAGATGATAGCTATGCAGCAAAAGACACTGAAGACGATATCAGTATTTACCGGCTGATACAGGAGCTGATACAAAATATCCTTAAACATGCAAGGCCCACAACCTTACTTGTTACCAGCCATGTTACAGATAATTTGTTATCCATTCAAATAGAGCATAATGGCGAAGGCCTTACCCAGCAATCGTTTGAAGCGTTGCGTTTTAAGACTGACGGCATGGGGCTGCGTAATATTCAGAACAGGCTGATATTGCTGAAAGGTACCATTGCATTTAGCAAAGATGGAAACAATTATAAGGTATCACTTGCCATTCCTAAAAAATAAAACTCATGAAAAGCAAAATAAAAATTGCCATTGCAGATGATTATAAAATTTTCAGGGATGGGCTTAAAGTAGGCCTTAGTGCAGAAGAAAATTTTGACGTGATGCTGGAAGCTGATAACGGCGAAGACCTGCTTACAGCTTTACCACTATTATTACCCGACGTGGTGATCATGGATTTGAAAATGCCCATCATGGATGGGATGGAAGCCACCAAACAAATTAGGAAACTGTACCCGGATATGAAAGTACTGGTGGTAACGATGTATGACGATGATAAGTTTATTATTCACCTGATGGAGATTGGTGCCAATGGCTACCTGCTGAAAAATACAGAGCCGGAAGAAATCCGTAAAGCCATTTATTGTGTTACAGAAAATGGATATTATTTTAATGACCTTGTAAATAAAGCACTGCTAAAAAAGCTGGTGATAAAAAACCAGATCAAGCCATCTTTTAACCAAGACATAGAACTGACAGAGAGGGAGCTGGAAGTATTGAAAATGATTTGTGAAGAAAAGACCGCTGCAGAAATTGGTAAAGAGATTTTTTTAAGCCCACGTTCTGTAGAAGGCATCCGGCAACGGCTGATTGAAAAAGTAGGCGTTCGCAATATGGCCGGCCTGGTAATGTTTGCTCTAAAAAATGGTATTGTTGATTAGTTTCCAGTTTTTCGTTTTGAGGTTACTGCTATGCTTTGGATTTACTGAGGATTAAAAGCTATTTCATCATGCAAAAAAATGATGTAATGCTTTGGCAACACCATCATTGTTGTTGGTATCCGTTACATAATTTGCTACTTCTTTTATCTCATCTGGAGCATTGCCCATTGCCACGCCGGCACCTGCAAATTCAATCATGCCTTTATCATTGTAATTATCGCCGATGGCAATAATTTCATGCTGCTGCAAATTGTACTGTGCCATTAAAATCTGGATAGCTTTTGATTTCGATGCATCCTTGTGCATTACCTCCAGGTATCTGGGCTGAGATTTATAAATATTTAATTGTGTGCCATATTTTGCCAACAGTTCTTCTTCAATTGTAAGAATGAGTTTTGCATCTCCTGCAATCAGTATTTTATTGGGGCCCATTTGTTGCTGGTTCCATATTTCCAGCGTTTGCTGAAAAGGTTGTACAGTAATGGGTACAGGCGTTATCCGTTGCTCTTTTTTTATTGCATCGGTAGCTGGATAACCATACCATTCCATCTGGCTGTAATACATTGCCGATAAAGGATGGGTAGCTATTACTTCATGCACCGCCAGCGTTTCCGGAAGCGAAACATGTACATTGTAAGTGATCATTTGCCCCTCGAAAATATAGCTCCCATTAAGGCTTACTATAGGGTTGTTATTTGGGAAAATAGTATTCGTAATTGGCAGCATGCCATGCAGTGGCCTTGCAGAAATGGGAACTACCAATATGCCCTGAGCTGTTAAATGCTGAATGGCTTTTTTTGTAACACTGCTTACAGTATGATCTTTTTTCAGCAGAGTACCATCCATGTCTATAAATACTGCTTTGTACATAATTTGGTATCAAAATTATTTTGGCGAAAGTAGGAAGATAGGAGGGTATATGAAAAATATTTTTAGCCTAACTATTGTATTTTGATAATTGGACAGCCACCTGCATCCTCATAAGATACAGGCACAGAAATAATTTCTGTGCCTGCTGTAAAAAGTGTTGTATTGAATTAAGCTGATTAAAATCCGAATAAAAATAATGGATTCAGCTTTCTAAGAAATGAACTGCCGGATACCACTTCCTGTGTGGATTCTTTGTTCCGCATATTTTCTCTTTGTGCTGTCATCCTATAGCCCAATGAAGGAAGCGTAACAGTAAGGCCTTTATATTTGATAGATAAAACCTGGTTGCTGGTACTGCTGGTATTTTCTTCCACAATACTTACTTTTTCCTGTATCCCTACAGTAGTTTTTTCCAGCTTTATGCTTCTGTAATTATCGGTCATCATCCTGATTGCATTTATTTCTTCCTGGTCAATGATTACGGGGTTAGCTTTCCAGTAAACCATGTTTACCACATCTGGTATTTTCTTTATGGTATTTATTTCTTCCTGGCTGATAAACACAAACACATAAGAAGAAAAAAGCGGCTGATGGGCAGTTATTTTCCTCGAGGCGCTTAAAGTTTTCTCCATATTTGTATAAGGACAGTAGTTTTCAATTCCCTTTTTTGTAAGTGATTCAATTACTTTTTTTTCTTGTAATTTTTTTGTACAGATTAAATACCAGTTGCGTTTCATATTGTTTTTTTTAAGTGAGGGATTAATATATTTTGTGCTGTTATTATTTTTTTACTTTTAGAAATATGGTTACAGGATGTGTTTGAAATACTGATTCTTGTTACCAGTAAGACAGGGAAGTACCATTCCGCTGGCCTGTTGATAGCCGAAGATTCAATAGGTAGATAGTCCTAAGGTTAAAGGATTAAAGGCGGTCTTTAATAAGTGAGGATGTTGAATTTGTTAGTCATCATCCTGGTAGTATTTATTTCTTCCTGATCAATAATTGTCGGTTTCGATTTCCAGTTAACCATATTGATCATATCAGGTATTTTCTTTTCAGACGTAATTTCATTTTCGTTAATTAAAACAAATACGAAAGAATCAAAAAATGGCTGATAAACTGTTATGCTTCCGGAGGAATTAAACTTTTGCTCCATTTTAGAAAAACGGCAACAGGTTTCAATTCCTTTTTTTGTAAGTAATTCAGTAATTTTTTTTTGTACAGATTAAATACTACCTGCGTTTCATATTGTTTTTTTTGGTGAAAGGTTTATATGTTTTGTGCCGTTACTATTTTTTTACATTTCAAAATATGGTTACAGGATGTTTTTGAAATACCGTTTCATGTTATCAGCAATACAGGGATATCTCATTCCGCTGGCCTGCTGATAGCCGAAATTTTAATAGGTGATTATTCCTAAGTCTAGAGGATGATAGCTGGTCTTTAATTCGGGAGGATAAAAAGATGACGATTTCTTGTAAGTAAAATATCAATCGCAATAGCAATGGTCTATTTTGATTTGCATGGCAGAAGTCCATTTAAGTGCCAAAGTGTAAGTGTAATGAAAATCAATTGATTATCTGTAGTATTAGTTCCTGAAAATTCCTCTAGTTGGAATTAAGTTGCAGAAATTGGAATTAAAAAAAGGATGTGGTTGAGCCCTATCGCTGGTGAGCAGTGCTATTAAAAAAACAAAAGAAGCAATGGGCAAATACTAAAATACTTGAATCAAATGGAGGGCTATACTTTTTAAAAAACTATTTGCCCTGGAAAAATATCAGCACCTGCAAAAGCTTTATGAAATTGTTTTTTTATTAGGAGTGCATCAGTATTTTTTTTCTGTTTGTTCAAAGCCTGGTAAAGTCCGTATAATGCCCAATGATTATTGGGGTTTTCTTTCAGGTCTTCTTTAAATATTTTTTCAGCCATCACAGCATTGCCTGCATTTAGCAAAGCTTTACCAAGGTATTCCCTTGCCGGCAGCAGCCAGTCTTTAGGCTCATCATAAATCAATGCATCTTCATTTACTACTGCTTCTTTTAAAAGCTGTATGGCTTTTGTAAAATTATTTTCTTTTTCTGCAATTACACCAGCCAATATTTTCTCTGCCACCTTAGCTGCATCAACAGGAGCATTAAATGGCTGCATCACCACAAGCATATCAGGAGCTTTCATTTTTTCCTGCATTGTTTTTAATTCATCATAAGCTTTAGTAATTTTATTTTTTTCTGCAAATGCCATTCCCCTTGCCCAGTGCCACAGCACAGCTGCATAAACATGATGAATCTGTGGAGGCACTCTATTTAAAATGGCATCCCATTTTCCAAAGCGTACATTATTGATAAAAGGAGTCATGTATAAGTACTGTATATAAGTACCCAATGGTGCAGGCATCGATAAAAAACTGGTATCAAAACTTTCACTGCAGTCAACAGCACTTTTATTACTGTAACTGTAATTGGCTCTCATCATAGCGCAGGCACTTTGCATATGGAGGTTATGTATCAGGTAAAGCGATATATTATTTTTTACATCCGGGTATAAGGCTAAATAATTATTATATCCTTTTACCGACATTTCATTTACAATGCTGCCCTGCTTATAATTACCGCTGCGGATGTAGATATGTGATGGCATGTGAATCATGTGAGCAACACCCGGCATCAATCTGCCCAGCCTGTCGGCACTTGCCAATGCCCTTTGTGGATTACCAGAAGCTTCTACAGAATGAATGTAATAATGATTGGCCCCGGGATGTTCCGGGTATTTATTCAACACAGTTTCCAGCACTGATAAAATTTCAAGTGTCCACGGCTCAGCGTTACCGTTATGTTTCCAGTAATCCCAGGGATGCTGGAGCATTAAAGCATCTGCATATAAAGTGGCAATATCAGCATCTTGTTTAAACTGGCTGTGTGATTTTTTCATTGCATCTGCATACAATTGATTTAGTGAAGCCCTGCTCACAGCACTGTCTGAAGAATACCGCACTGCCATTGCCGCTATTAATTCTTTTTCTTTGGGGGTGCAATTTGTTTTTAATAAAAGTGCTTTTTGTGCAGCCGCAAAAGCATCCGGTGTGGCGGCGTAAGCAAAGTCATTAATATTAGGCCCGTATGCCAATGCCTGTGCCCAGTAGATCATGGCATTATTGCTGTCAAACTGTTGTGCTTTTTTAAAAGAAGCCATCGCCTCAATAATGTGAAAAGCAAAATACATATTGATGCCCTGGTTAAAATAAAATTGAGCACTGTCGTTGCTGGTAGAAATTTTCCAGCGGTAATTGCCCCAGCCGGGCAATGGGCCAATGCCATTGCCCAGACTGTCTGCATTAAGCAGGTTCCAGTCGGGAGAACATTGAACGATGAATTTTCTTTGTAAAATATTTTCTCTTGATACCCTTAGTGGCTGGTGGTTGATTCTTTCTGCCGCATACCTGAAACCTGCTGTCATCAACACAAGAATGATTGAAGCGGCGAAAAATATTTTGCGGTTCATGAGCAGTGTTTTTATTTTCAGAAAGTTAAAAAAAATAATGTGGCCGGTGCAAAGTTTTTTTAAGTGGATGTTTTACTGAACTGAAAAGCAGCAGCAATTTTTATTCAGCATATAGTACTGTAATACAGGCTGAATATTTTCAACCTTCATGAGGATGTTCCAAATGATCTAAAGAGCCGCCGCAGTGTGGGCATACATGAATTTTCTTTTTTTTCGCCTTATTGAATTCTTCCATAAAACCTGCGGTGATGATGCCTGCCGGGAGAGCAAAAACAGCTAACCCTGATAATGCGATAATGCCCGTCAATAATTTGCCCAATACAGTGATGGGCACCATATCTCCATATCCAACGGAGGTAACAGTAACAGTAGCCCACCAAAAAGTAGCCGGGATGCTGGAAAAAATTTTGGGCTGTGCCAGGTGCTCTGCAAAATAGAGCAGGCAGGATGCAATGATGATTAGAAAACAAATCAGTACCAGGCTAAGCTTTAATTCATTGGCCCTTGATTTAAAAACATTCTTCACCATTTTAGCCGACTTCATGTAGGCTGTTAAGCGAAACAATCGAAAAAAACGTAACAGCCGCAAGATCCGCAACACCCTTAAATCGAGCCCTACTACTACATGAATATAAAAAGGAAGTATAGCCAGCAGGTCGATCAGGGCATCTGTAGAAACCATGTATTTTAAACGGCCATGAAGGCTGTGACTGTACCGGGCATCATGGTTGCTGCTCCATACCCGGAGAACATATTCCAGCGTAAAAATAAAAACAGAAACCATATCAAAGATCCTGAAAAATTCTTTGTATGCATCATGAATAGACTGTACTGTTTCCAGTATCACAGCAGTTACATTCAGTATGATCAGGGTGATGATAAAACCATTGATGATTTTATCCCATTTGGTGTAGCCTAATTCCGGATGAAGCAGAATGTGTACTTTCTTTTTTGTAGCATGGTACATTACAGCTGGTGTTTTTGGTTGCCTTAAAGTTAATAAATAAAAATACTATTTAAGGAATGGTTTCGGTTGTTGGCCAGGAAGCCTAACAGTGGCGTATGCTAATTTTGTTCTCTTGTCGAAATTATATGTTTAAATGTTGTGATTATTTTTCAAGAATTTTTTTCAAAGTTGACAAACTGGTATCCATGTCTTTCGCAATCATTTTTTCAACCAATAACAGCATGATGTTTAAAGGGAATTTTATTTTACTTTCATTATTCAATGTTACTTTGGTTTGATTATCGGATACCGGTTCTGTACCCATATTTGTATAGCCAATTGCAGTAAATGGTCTTACAAAGCGAATTTCCGTTTCAATTTTTTTCCCTTCTACAATGTTTTTAATTTCCTTTTCGCCTTCACCTACTTTTTTATTTCCGTTCCATGCGTAAATAAATCCAACCGTTCCGTCTGTTCCTTTAAACTCGTTTTTCTTGTCAGGGTCAGCCACTGCCCGCTCGTTGAAGTTGTCCCAGTTTTTGAGTTGTTTTATATAGTCAAAAACTTTTTGCTGGGGTGCATTGATGATAATTTCACAATGGATATTATATTCCTTCTTTGTAAAAAGTGCAATGATTAAGAGCAAGGCAATGATGGCTGCTATTACGAGTAAAATTGTGATTAAGATATTCATTTTGATCGTAGTTTTAATTGTTAAATAGCTTTCGCACTTGCCGCCTCAAATAGTCACTGACTATCTGCCCTATTTTGATTTTAGATTGCGAAGTTAAAATTATGTCTGCCAGTTTTATTGATGTCGTTTGTTCATTGCTTGGAATTTTCTATTTTTTCAGTTTACTTTCTTCGTCAGCTACATGTTGTAAATAGTAGCAATAAATCAATTGTCCTTTACGAATACTTGATAGCCTGAAAAACTCATTGGAAGCATGCCACTTTTCGTCAGCTTGTTCAAACCCTAATGAATAGGGATAAATTCCCAACGTTTCTTTAATATCAATCAAAGCTCCGGTAGAAAAACCTGCAGCAACTTGTAATGGTTGCTTCCCATAAATTTTAAGTAAGGCATCAGATACATAATTATAAGCTTTCGTATCTGCAGGAAATTTCAAAGGGCTTGCTCCACCTTTGGTAAATTTATAAGAAACTGCAGCTCCAACAGGGCAATTTTTGTTGATGTGTTTCACAATCAAATCAATAATTTCTGACCCGTTTTGATTGTTTACCAATCTGCAGGTTATTCTTGCCATGGCATTACCGGGAATAATATTTGAATGTCCTTCAGCTGCTGTATAACCGCTTTGCATTCCAATTATTTCAAGCGTAGGACGATACCATACCCGTTCCAATGGCGAAAAAGAAGTGTCACCTGTTTCTGCTGTTGAGCCTAACAATTTCATATCCCAGGATTTATCATAAGGAACTTTTTTTATCATTTCTTTTTCTGCTGTAGTGGTTGGTACTACTTTATTATAAAATCCATCCACTGCTACATTTCCATCTTTAGTATAAAATGAAGAAATAATTTGAGACATTATTATTGCAGCATTCGGCGTTTTTCCACCGAATTGTCCTGAATGTGCATCAGTATTAGCTGTTTTTACAGTAAACTCCAGGATTACCGAACCTCTTAAGCTCATCAAAATTGATGGAGTAGTTTCACTGTATTGGCTACCATCGGCATTTAAAGCAAAATCAGCTTTTAATAACTCTTTATTAGTGATTAGAAAATTTTTAAAATTTGGACTACCTTTTTCTTCTTCGCCATCAAAGATAAATTTTACGTTCACGGGCAATTTACCATCTGTACGCAACATAGCTTCTGCCGCCAAAATAGTTATCATAACGCCACTTTTATCATCACTTGCGCCACGTCCAAATATTTTGCCGTCTATTACTTTTGGTGTAAAAGGTGGATTATCCCATTCCGATTCTTTTACCGGCTGCACATCATAATGGGCATAAATTAAAACGGTGGGTTTGCCCGGTGCTTTGTCCCAACTTCCAAATACGATAGGGGTTCCGTCAGTTGGAATTGTTTGCGCTGTTGTCATTCCAATAGCTTTTAATTTATTCACTATCCATGCAGCAGCTTTATCAACATCGGCTTGGTGCAATGGAATAGAAGATATACTTGGAATAGATATCAACTCCATAAATTCTTTTAGGTAGGTATCATTATTGGCATCAATATATTTTTCATAAGATGTCATGGACGACTTGACCTGCTCCTTTTTTGGAGTTTTAGAATTGATATTCTGAGCTGTTGAATTCGTAATAGCTAATAGATTCAAGCCAATAAAGATTGACAGCATTAAAGATTTTGAAATTGTCATTATGATTATATTTTGAATTGAACGGAATGTCGTTAACGATTGCGGGTAACACATAAATATACACAACTCTCATTCTATTTTAAATTGATTTTCAAAAACAACTTCGAACAAATATTTTAATGCCGGAAAAAAATAATTAATTATCATCCAAAGAAAAAACAACTTCACTTTAAACAAAAAGCCCCGGAAAAAACCAGGGCTTTCAATTCAATATTTTTACAACAGATTTTATATCCCTGTCAAAAAGTTGTTGTGTATATAATCCACCACATCAACAAAGCTTTTTGTTTGTTCATACACTTTCAGCTGCCTGTCTGCACCAGTGCCGCCTTCCAGTATTTTGTGTACATGGTCAATGGCATGGCGGCTTCCTAAATGGGGCACTACATCATCTACAAAATCCAGCAGTTCATAAATCAACACCCTCGTATTTACTTCACTTTCTTTACCAAAATCAATCAGGCTGCCATCAATGCCGTAGCGGCTGGCACGCCATTTATTTTCGTTTAGTAGTGCACGGGAGTACATCATAAAATTCAGGTTTTGGCTGCGTAGTTTGTACAGCTTGGCGCACAGCGCCTGGAAGAGTGCAGCAATGGCAATGGTTTCCTGCACCGTCATAGGAATATCGCAAATACGAAACTCTACTGTGTTGAAGAAAGGATGCACCCTCAGATCCCACCATATTTTTTTTGCGTTGTCAATGCAGTTGGTTTTTACCAGCAGCTTCACATAATTTTCATACGCTTCAATGCTTTCAAAATAATCAGGTATGCCTGTACGGGGAAACTTATCAAATACTTTTGTGCGGAAAGATTTATACCCCGTCACCCTGCCTTCCCAAAAAGGGGAGTTGGTGCTGAGTGCATATACATGCGGTAAAAAATACCGGGCAGAGTTAGCAATGTGAATGGCCAGCTCCCTGCTCTCCATACCCACATGTACGTGTAGCCCAAAAATTAAATTGCTACGGGCAGCTTCCTGCAGTTCATTTACCAAATCACTGTAGCGTACATGGTCGGAGATCAGCTGGCTTTCCCAATGGCTGAAAGGATGTGTGCCCGAAGCACCAAGCTTAAGCCCAAGGCTGTCACCAATGCCGCTGATGGTTTTGCGGAGCGTAGATACATCCATGAATGCTTCATCCACATCCTGGCAAATATCGGTACCCACTTCCACTACGGCCTGGTGCATTTCTGCCTTTACTTTGTCTTTGATGATCTTCTGTCCTTCCTGCACAATTTTCTGTTCATGGCTTTTCAGTTCCCTTGTTACAGGATCAATCACCATGTATTCTTCCTCTACACCGATCGTGAAATTTTTGTATGAAATATTTCCCATAAAATCAATTGATAATTGGTAAGTTGATAATTGATAATTTTTTATAACTATTAAAAATATGCTTTGATACAAACTCTCTGAATTAAAGGAATTATCCATTAACCCATTATCAATTATCCATTAAACAAGTGGCTGTTTTGCCGCACTGCGTTTAATATATTCTCCCCAGGTTAAATTATCTGCACCTTCTACCTGCGCCTGTGCTTTTTCAATGGCGTAATTGGCGGCTGTTTCCACCACCCATTCAAAATTTTCTTCTCCTACACTTGTTCTCTCGGCATCCGGTGCAGGGTTGCAGAAATCAATGGCGTAAGGCACGCCATCTCTCAACGCTAATTCTACGGTATTAAAATCATAGCCTAAATAATGATTGATTTTTAAAACCAGGTCAGTCATCATTTTTAATTTTTCTTCACTAGGTTTAAAGTCGGCCACATAACGCAGGTGGTGTGGGTTACGTGGCTCATAGCTCATGATGCGTACATATTTTCCACCAATGCAATAACAACGGTAGTACTCTTCAAAAATAATTTCTTCCTGCAGCATCATTACCAGTTCGCCAGTTTCGGCATGTTTTTCAAAAAAGTCATCAATGCTTTCTAATTTATATACACTCTTCCAGCCCCCGCCGGCAAAGGGTTTCATGTAAGCAGGAAAACCGATGTAACTGAAAATTCCACCCCAGTCTAACGGATAAGATAAATTGCTGAATGAATCAGGGGTGGTATCCACAGGCAAGTCTCTTGATGGCAGTATCACTGTCTTAGGAACCGGCACGTCTATTTTTGTAGAGAGGCAGTTGTTGAAAAATTTTTCATCCGCACTCCACCAGAAAGGATTGTTGATAACAGCCGTACCACATAACGCAGCATTTTTTAAGAAAGCCCTGTAAAAAGGTACGTCCTGCGAAATACGGTCAATAATCACCGCATAGCCACTGCTTTCACCCTGAACCACTTTTTCAATATATACCGGCTCGGCAACAATGCCATCAATCTTTTTACTGTTTACCCTGGCAACAAAAGCTTCCGGAAAGCTTCTTTCTTTTCCATGGAGTATCCCTATTTTTTTCATAAATGTGAAATTGTGAGGTTAAGTAAATTTGGTTTAGCTGTTATCCAAATATATTTTCATCATACCTATTTTCCAAATCTAATATTGCGTTGATAAAATGATTTGCATACTGATACGTTATTGATAAACATTATTGCACAATGCAGTATTAAGTAATTGTAAACTATATCCAACTTTTCTTATTTTTGAAAAATATGCTTACTAATAATGTCGCTCATATCTCGGTAGAGAAACACCATATTTTCTCAAGATTTTTAAAAAGAGAGGTAAAGGTAGATTGCTACCTTCCTACGCATGTGGCAGAGCCTGCTAACATGAGCCTGCTGCTGATAAATGACGGGCAGGACTTGGTAACCATGCATTTTGAAAAAATATTGGAAAGGCTCTACAAGCATCATCAGATAACACCCTTGTTGTGTATTGGTATGCATTGCTCGGGAGACAGGAAGAATGAATATGCCACTGCAAATTTTTTAGATTATAAAGGCCGTGGATCAAAGGCAGCTATGTATACCCGGTTTGTTATGGAGGAACTGATTCCTTACATAAAGCATCTTTACAAAGTGCCATCATTTAAGGAGAAATCCTACGCAGGATTTTCGCTCGGAGCATTGAGTGCTATTGATATTGCATGGAACCATCCTGCAGAATTTAGTAAAGTGGGAGCTTTCAGCGGTTCTTTCTGGTGGAGGGATAAAGCGCAGGAAGATGCAGATTTCGATGAAGAAAAACACAGGATCATGCACCGCCAGGTAAGAGAAGGAGCATATTACCCCTGGATGAAATTTTTCTTTGAAGTAGGCACACAGGATGAAACGGCAGACAGGAATAACAATGGTATCATTGATGCCATTGATGATACCATCAGTTTAATTGCAGAGCTAAAAAATAAAGGCTATAAAGACAGTGATATTGAATACCTGGAACTGCAGGATGGCAAACACAATGTACCCACCTGGGCAAGAGCCTTTCCGGATTTTTTAAAATGGGGCTGGGGGAGAAAATAATTTTTTTCTAACAAGAGATATATAACTGAAAAGAGCCATGGCAATTACCATGGCTCTTTTCAGTATCAGTTAAAAATTGTATTAAAATTTCAAACCTACTTTTACAAAATACATTGCGCCACCCATGCCCATTTGTATTGCTTCAAACCTGCTGCCGGTTTCTGTCAAACCCGGATCAGCACGGAACTCTGGATATACATCAAAAATGTTAGCAGCGCCAAGAGTGAAGGATAATTTGTCAGTAGCAGCAAGTGAAAAAGAAATATCAGTTGTAGTTCTTCCTTTAAAATGCTCCACTTTTGGATCGTAGTCAATCAAATCAATTGCAGCAAAATTGGTAAACCTTAGATTAGTCGAAAATTTATTAATCCGGTAATCAAAATTAAAACTCAGTTTGTGTTTAGGTGCAGAAGCCTGCAGGAAATATTTTTCTCTTTCAGAAAAATAAATATCTTCTTTTCCCTTTAATTGCGAAACTGTTTTTACAGCACTTATTTCAAGGCCATTGAAGTTACCTGCAAAAGTTGTATTCAATTTACCAGCACCCAATTTAATTCCGTATGTGGCAATGATATCAAGTCCTTTTGTTTTTGTGTCTACCGCATTGGTAAAAAATTGAGCAGCGCCAATATTAAGGTCCTGTAAAATTGTTCCAATCACATCATCCGATTGATCAAAGTAACCAGTTAACACCACCCTGTCTTTAATGTTTACAGAATAAGCATCAACAGTCAAAGTCAAATTGCGGATTGGCTTTGTGGTAACCCCAAAACTTGTGTTAACAGATGTTTCCTGTTTTAATGCAGGGATACCCACCTGCTTTGCCAGTGAACCTGAATTTGGTGCAATCACCACTTCAGAAATTACGCCTGCGGCAACATTGGTAAAGGTATTGCTGAAATTAATTTGTGGTAATGAAGGTGCCCTGAAACCTGTGCTGACAGAACCTCTCAAAGAAAATTTATCAGAAAATTTTAAACGGGATGCCAGTTTCCAGTTGGCAGTCCATCCAAAGTCACTGTATCTTTCTATCCTAGCTGCTGTACTGATCATCCAGCTTTTGTTTACATCCAATTCTCCATCTGCATAAGTGCCCCAGTTAGTTCTTTGTTTATTGGTTTCATCAGCAGGCTGAAAACCGGGGAAGCCTTGTGAGCCACCAGGTGCATCAGTAGCATTAGGATACTGTTTGTAAGATCCTATTTCGCCTGCAAATATTTTGTATTGATCCTGGCGGAACTCGGTTCCTAAAGCAACGTTGGCTCCCTGCAGCAGCTTGAATGATTTTGAAATATGAACTCCCACTACACTTTGTGCCAATTGAAAACCACCGGCTTTAAATGAAGTTTTAGAAGCAGCACCAAGCGAAGCATTTAAAGTATTACTTATGCCATATTCAAAACGGTTAGCTCCCAGGGTGGCATTGAAGTCAGTATTCCATCCGCCAATTTTGGTTTTAATACCAAAGGAAAAAGATTTGTCATTAATTTTTGAACCGATCAATGGATCAAAACCATTGGGATAAATGGAAGGCACATTTCTTTCACTGGTAGCAGATCTTGAATACGCATATGCACTGCCGTCACGATGGCTGATACCGCCAAATGCATAAAAGCTGCTGTGGCCTTTTATTGGAATGGCACTGTTAAAAAATAAGCTGTAGTTTTTTACAGAACCATCACCTGCTTTTTTACGTGGGTCGCCTTCTGTATCTGTCTTGAAGTTGGGTCGATATGTTTTTGCCTTGTCAAGGTAATCGGCCGTAACATTAATAAAGCCATTGTTTTTTAATGCAAAACCATAATTTACGTTAGCGTCAACGGTAAGCCCATCGGTATGATTATTCATTATTTTACCATCATCAGATTTTAATGACCTGCCATAGCCAGTCATAAAAGTAGAGGCTGAAACGTTAGCTGATCCCTGGTTTACACCAGATTTAAGAATGATGTTTACCACACCAGCAATAGCATCAGAACCATATTGTGCAGCAGCGCCATCTCTTAAAATTTCTATCCTGTCAATGGCAGCAGCAGGTATAGTATTTAAATCAGTACCAGTATTACCACGGCCACGGCTTCCAAATAAATTTACTAAAGATGACTGGTGCCAGCGTTTACCATTTACCAATACCAAAGTTTGATCAGGACCTAAACCTCTCAATGAAGCCGGGTCAATATGATCTGCACCATCCGAACCGCTCTGGCGGTTACTGTTGAATGACGGAGCTACATATTGCAGTATCTGGTTAAGATCTACCTGGCCTACTGAATTTGTAATTTTTGAAATGGGAATAATGTCAATGGGAACGGGCGTTTCTGTTGCAGAACGTTTCAAACTACGGGTTCCCACAATTTCTACAGCACCTAATAAAATAGTTGATGCACTCATGCTCACATCAGCAAATCCGCCTTTTGCATTTACTTCCTGTTCGGTAAGTCCGGCGCCGGAAAAAACCAATACAGCTTCTTTGCCACTTACAGCCAGGCTGTAGTTACCATCCCTGTCTGTTGCTGTTCCGGAGGCTTTGCCTTTTTCTTTTACAGTTGTTCCTTCCAATGGCTGGCCATTTCTGTCTGTTACTTTTCCTTTTATTGTGGTTTGTGCATGGGTAAGTGCAGCACTGGCCATAAAAGTAATAAGGCAGATAAATAATTTTCTCATGTTGTAATTGTGTTTTGGTTAATTGCGTGCCAATTTACTGATTAAAATTTTAAACAGAAAATATGCTGCTAATAAATGGTTGATAAATAATGATCAGTTTTTTCTTCCGGGATATTCCAGCAATGCTTTTTCAAGACAATCCATGGCTTTATTGATGGCATCGGTATTTAATACATAAGCCAGGCGTACCTCCTGTTTGCCGAGGCCGGGTGTACTGTAAAACCCGGTGGCAGGAGCCAGCATTAAAGTTTGCCCGTTGTGTGAAAAAGATTCCAGCAGCCATTGGCAAAATATGTCGGCATCATCGATGGGTAATTTTGCCATTGCATAAAAAGCCCCTCCGGGATTGGGGCAAAATACTCCGGGTATTGCATTGAGCCTTTTTACAATAGTATCCCTTCTTTTTTTGTACTCGGCTTTGGGGGTGTCAAAATAATTTGCCGGTAAGTCCACTGCAGCTTCTCCTAATATTTGTGCAAAGCTTGGTGGGCTTAACCTAGCCTGTGCAAATTTCATGACTGAGTTAAGCAGTTCTTTATTTTTTGTTACAAAGGCACCGATCCTTCCCCCACAGGCGCTGTATCGTTTGCTGATGGTATCCATCAGCACTACGTTTTCATCCACACCGGTTAAATGCATGGCGCTGGTGTGAGTACCTTCATAACAAAACTCCCGGTACGCTTCATCAGCAAATAAAAATAAATTGTGTTTCAGAATGATTTGCTTCAGCACTTCCATTTCTTCTCTGCTGTATAAATAACCAGTTGGGTTATTGGGATTGCAAACTACGATTGCTTTTGTTTTTGATGTGATCGCTTTTTCAAAATCTTCGATTGGGGGTAATGCAAAACCTGTTTCAATACTGGAAGTAATTGGTTTTACCACCACACCTGCTTCTATTGCAAAGCCATTGTAATTGGCATAAAAAGGTTCTGGTATTATTACTTCATCACCAGTATCCATGCAGGCCATAAAGCCAAATAAAATAGCTTCACTGCCACCTGTAGTAATAATGATCTGGTCTTGTGTAACGTTGATGCCCACCCTGGAATAATATTGCACTAATTTTTTCCGGTAGCTTTCATTGCCTGCACTATGGCTGTATTCCAGCACTTTAAAATCACTGTTCCGGACAGCATCCAATATTTTTTCCGGTGTTGCAATATCTGGCTGGCCAATATTTAAGTGATAAACCTTTGTACCCCTTTTCTTAGCGGCTTCTGCAAATGGCACTAATTTCCTGATGGGAGAAGGTGGCATCTGCTGGCCACGGTGGCTGATCTTTAACATGTCACAAATATAAGTTGCTGTGTTTAACAAGCAAAAGTGAATAAAAGATTTATAAATAATAGGTACAATCATTTAGGGTCATTAAAAGGTTTTCAGGTATTCGATTGCAAATGAAGAAAATAACTGCCTTTACCTTTTATTCATGATACTCTATTTTCCAAGCTACACGATTTTTGAAAGCGGTTGGAACAGGCCGTTTGAAGCCTGTTATGGGATAGGTAGTTCACTTCCTAGTAAAATGCCTTTGGCCAGTTGTAGTGAATTCTCGGAAATGCAATGAAAATTAGATTTTTTTGTGTAAATTTTACATATTATTTAAAATCAATGCTGTACTGCGTTTCATCCATTTAGTAAGGCGAAAAAATATTATTTTTTTGGATTTTTCAAATCTTTGTTATTATCTTCATTTTTTAAATGATTGCTTGTCGTCATACTTAGCTGAATTTATTGCTACTCCATCTTGTGAAATCTACAACCGTAATATGAATTCGAATGACGTAATTCTTATTTAATAAAATTTATAATACCCCGGTATTTTTTTAATTTGTTTTATTAAGAGTTACTAAAAATGGTATCTGGTAAAAACTGGTTTTTGAAAATATTGTAACTGTTTATTTTTTTTCATCAAAAAACGATTGTTTATGTTCAGCTTTACTTTAAAAAAACAAAAAGGAACAAATCTTTTAGCAGGGCTTGTTTCTGAGTGCATTGCAAAAAACTTCATCAAAACCTGTCTTTTGATGCTGACACTTTTTGCAGGTATTGGTACTGGTTATGGACAGGCTTTCCCAACCTGGCAAGGCTCGGGAACGAACTGGAATACGGCTGCCAACTGGAATATTGCTTATCAGTATGGCCAGTTGCAATGGACCGGTGGAGGAAATGCTTCTTCCATTAGTAATTTTGGCTCTACCCAAAGTCAATGGCGGTTGTTTTTTAATGGAGGAACAGCTTATACGCTTTCGGGTGATAATATTAACCTGTTTGATTTCTCCACCAATAATAGTTGGATATTGAGCCAGTCAACGGCTACACAAACTATTAATAATAATATAGGTTTCAATGACAATAGCGGTGGCACAAAAACAGCCTGGATAACCACACAAAATAGTGGACCAATTATTTTGGGCGGCACTATTGATATAGGAGGTGGGGTAACAGAATTGCGTATTGCAGGTGCTAACACCAGTGGCACTATCACTTTGAATGGCGTATTATCTAATTCTACATCAAACAAACCTGTGGCAATTGGTAAAGATCAAACAGGAGCTACTCAAGTAAATACAAGAGTTTTTTTCAATAACGCAAGTAACAGCTATAATGGAACTACCACTATTACTGGTGGTACATTGTCCATTTCGAATAATGCCGCTTTGGGTTCTGGTTCATTAACAATGGGGAATGGAGCCAACACCACCACACTGGCTGTTACCGGCACAACTACCAGAAGCCAGGGAATATTTGTGAATGATGGATCAACAGCAGGTGTAATTGATGTGGCTTCAGGACAAACATTTACATTCAGTGGTTTACTTACCCAGGGTGGTTCCAACAATGCTACCAAATTCGGTAAATCAGGCGCTGGTACATTGATTGCTTCCAGCGCAAGCACAGGTTATGTTGGCCAAATTCAAATTGGAGATGGCGCTGTCATCGTTCAAAATAACAACGGGCTTGGTAATAATACAACTACTGCAAACCGGGGTATAGATTTGGGGCTGAATGTGGGAGATGTAGTGCAGGCAAATAATGTTGTATTGCAAGCTACCAACGGCATCACTGTGCCCCAATCAATATACGTAGCAGCAAACACAGGGTTTGCACGTACTATTAGCTTGAATGGTTTAGGTGCTGCCATTTTTAGCAATGAAATTTATATGGATGGCGACCTTACCTTATCCGGTGGTTCGGGTACTGTTACTTTAAGTGGCAATATAATCAGTCCTGTAAACAGCAAAGGAGTTATTGTAACAGGAGGCACTGTTGTGCTTTCCGGAACAAATACCTATCCTGGGGTTACTACTGTTAATGGCGGTGTTTTAAATATTGCAAATATAGCAAATGGTGGGGCAAACAGCAATATTGGAGCATCTGCCAATGCTGCTTCCAATTTAGTATTAGGAGGAGGTACATTACGATATACGGGAGCTTCCGGTTTATCAAACCGGAATTTTACCTTAACCACAGGCACCACTTCTACAATTGACGTGACCAATTTATTAACCATATCAGGATCAAGCACTGCTACTAACGGCTCTTTAACCAAAGCTGGTGCAGGTACATTAACATTTACAGGTAATAATATTTATACTGGTGCTACATCGGTGACCGCAGGTACACTGTTAATTCAGAAAACAGGATATACAGGTACAATAACTCCAACCACAATTGTAGTTGCTTTTTCACCTGTACCAGCTACAGGAACATACACTGTTTTAACAGGGGCTCTTTCTAATGGACAGACTTTTAGTGCAACAGGGCTTGCAGCAAACCAAACGGCAAGTTTTAATGCTTCAACAGGCATTGTAACAGTTGGTTCCATTACCCCGGCAAGTACAACATTGACCGCATTTTCCACAACCTATGGTACGCCTGCCACAGCGCAAACAGTTATAATATCAGGCACAAACCTTTCAGGTAATATTGTTACTTCAACTGCTCCTGCAGGATTTGAAGTGTCAAGTGATGGAACAAATTATGCTGCTACAGCAAGTTTTGCTGCTGCCGGCGGTACACTTAGCGTTCGTTTGAAAGCCAATGCAAATGTTACAGGTACTAACTATAATGGTCAAACGATTAATCTTACAAATGGAACAGCCACAGCATCCGTAATAACAGCAGCCAGCGGCAATTCAGTTACAGCAAAAGCTTTAACCATAATTGGGTTAACAGCAAATGATAAACCATATGACGGAAATACTACTGTATCAATAACCGGCACACCTGCCTACAGTGGTTTGGTAAATAACGAGTCCTTCAGTGTAAGCGGCACACCAAGCTTTGCATTTGCAACAGCATCAGTAGGAACGAATAAAGCGATTACACAAACTGGTTTATATGCTGCGCCATCTGGCAATTATACAGTAACACAACCAACATTAACAGCAAATATTATCGGCTTAGGAGAAAGTAGTGCTGATTTCCGCAGTAAAGCCAATACTGATTTCTCTTTAGCATCCACTTGGGAATTTGACCAGGGTGGTGGAAGCTATATCCCTGCCAGTGCTGCTCCGGGTCTTACCAATAATGTAAGCATACTGCACAATGTTAGTTTGGATCAGAACTTTACTGTAGGTGCATCAAAGACCCTGACCATTGGAACAGGTGGTACTTTAACTGTAAACCCTACAAGAACACTTACCGTAACCGGTACTGCAGACTTTGGCGGTAAACTGGTAACCTTTAAATCCGACGCAACGGGTGTAGGTTCTCTTGGCCAGGTAGCCAGCCCTGCCGCTACTCATTTACTAAATGCCAGCAATGTAACAGTAGAAAGATACATACCCAACAATGGTTTTAGAAGCTGGAGGTTATTATCAGTACCCACTTCTGTCAGCGGACAAACGATCAAAGGAGCCTGGCAGGAAGGCAATGCCGCATTGGGTAATACCAATCCTGGCTTTGGCACCCAGATAACCGGTCCTGGTTTATTGGTAAATGTTCAGGCAGCAGGTTTGGATGATGTATCACAAAAAGCCACGCTGTTAACCTGGGGCGGAGCAGCCTGGAACAATGTAACGGGCACGCTTGCACCGATTGCTAATTTTAAATCTTACTTCCTGTATGTACGTGGCGAACGCACTAAAGGCGTAACCGGATATACAACCGACGCATCAGCGACTACCTTAAGAACTAACGGTACCATCTACACCGGCGATCAGACTGTCAATGTAGGCGCCAGTGCTTTTGGCCTGGTACCTAACCTGTATCCATCAGCGATAAACTTTACAGGCCTTACCCGTACAGGCGGTGTAAACGATTTGTTCTATATCTGGGATTCAAAAAAACTAACCAGCAGCCTTGGAGTTTATCAAACCTTCAGCGGCACTAATGGTTACCTTGTACCAATTGGCGGAGGCAGCTATGGTACACCAAGTCCAACAAATTTCAACACCACCATTGAAAGTGGCCAGGCCTTCTTTGTAACGAGCGGTGCAGCAGGCAGTGTAGTGCTGAAAGAAACAGCCAAGATCAGCGGTACTAACGGTAACCTGGGCCTGCGTCCAACGAC
This sequence comes from Chitinophagaceae bacterium, assembly GCA_031371545.1. Lineage (GTDB taxonomy): Bacteria > Bacteroidota > Bacteroidia > Chitinophagales > Chitinophagaceae > Ferruginibacter. The sequence continues at coordinate 37 of JANMJU010000193.1, read as the reverse complement.
ACCCACACCAGCGAATGCCTTGGTAAAAATAGACAGC
>JANMJU010000188.1:0-9702 GCA_031371545.1 Chitinophagaceae bacterium | reverse complement strand
ACATGAAAGTGCATTGCCTGAAATTCTTCAACGGGTAAGCAAAATTCCGGTGGTGGAAATAAGCGATAACGTACATGTAGATCCCAATAATATCTATGTCATTCCTTCCAATAAAATATTGGTGGCCACAGATGGTGTGCTGAAGTTGAGCCCACGCTCTGCAAAAGGAAAGCAGAATTTACCCATCGACATTTTCTTCTCTTCCCTGGCAGAAGTGCACCATGCACATGCTATCGGTGTGGTATTATCCGGCACCGGTTCAGATGGTACTGCAGGGTTGAAAGATATTAAAGACCAGGGTGGGCTTACGTTTGCGCAAGATCCTGCCTCTGCCGCTTATGATGGAATGCCCCAACATGCCATTGATGCAGGCATCGTTGATTTTATTATTACACCCGAAAAAATTTCTCAAAAGCTGATAGATCTGCTGAAATCTTTTACCATTGCTTCTTCCGACGGTACCGTTTCTGCAAAAGATAAAATAAACGAAGATGGATTTAGGCAGATACTGGCATTGCTGAGGGTGAGGGTAGGAGTGGATTTTAGTTTTTACAAACAAACCACCGTTCGCCGCCGCATTATCCGCCGCATGGTGATGCTTCAGTTAGAAACTGTTACGGACTATCTTGATTACCTCAAAAAAAATAAACCCGAGCTGGATATTTTGTTCCAGGATCTGCTGATACCGGTTACTTCTTTTTTTCGTGACACCCCCACTTTCGATATTTTATGCGAAACAGTTTTTCCTGAAATTATAAAAAACAAACCGGCAGGCACCCCTTTGCGTTTTTGGATAGCAGGCTGCTCCACCGGACAGGAGGCCTATTCAATAGCCATGTGCCTGCAGGAATATTTAAGCGACCATATTACAACTACCAGAGTGCAGATTTTTGCGACCGACCTTTCTGAGAAAGCAATTAAAAAGGCAAGAGCCGGCGTCTATACAAAAAAAGAACTGGAGGGTATTTCCGACCACCGCCTGCAGGAATTTTTTATTAAAACAGACGGGCATTACCAGGTAAAAAAGGCAGTAAGGGATATGTGTATTTTTGCGGTACACAATTTTTTAAAAGATCCGCCTTTTTGCAAAAATGGATTTTATCAGTTGCCGCAATGTGCTCATTTACCTGGAACCTTTCCTGCAAAAAAAAGCACTCACACTATTTCATTATGCACTCAATGATAAAGGTATTTTATTGTTGGGCAAATCAGAAACCACCGGAAACGCTGCTGATATTTTTATTCCCTTTGGAAAAAAAGATAAATACTTTATGAGGAAAGCAGTACCGGGAAGATTTACCAGTGTGGCCAGCGAAAGAAGTGAGACAGCTTTTACCAACAAGAATTATTTTATGCGTAACAAAGAAGCGAAGACAGATGATTTTCAAAAAAATGCCGACGATATTTTATTGCAAAAGTACACGCCGGCAGGTGTGGTGGTAAATGACCAGTTTGATATTGTACAGTTTCGTGGCAGCACCGGCGAATACCTGGAACCCTCGCCAGGCAAGGCTAGCCTGAATGTATTAAAGATGGCCAAAGAAGGACTGGCATTTGAAATACGCAATGGATTACACAAAGCAAAAGCTTCCAGTGAACCATTTATTAAAGAAGGGGTACCCATTAACGGGGGCAAAAAACTGGTCACCATTTCAGTGATTCCATTACTGAATACGCTTGATCTGCATTTTTTAATTTTATTTAGGGAAGATACTCCAACCGGAAATGAGCAATTGATAACCGGTAATGAAAAAAACATTACTGCAAAAATTAAGAAAGATGAAAAAGATATCCGCATACAGCAGTTAGAAAAAGAACTGGCAAGATTAAGGGAAGATATGCACAGCATAACCGAAGACCAGGAAGCTGCCAATGAAGAACTGCAAAGCAGCAATGAAGAATTGCTGAGTGGCAGCGAAGAACTGCAGAGCCTGAATGAAGAACTGGAAACCAGCAAAGAAGAAATACAAAGTACCAACGAAGAGTTGATTACTGTAAACCAGGAACTGTACGACCGCAATGACGAACTGAACCAAAGCCGCAATTTTGCTGAAGCTACCCTTTCTGTACTGCATGAACCATTGCTGGTATTAGATAAAAATTTTATTATTAAAAGTGCCAACCAATCTTTTTATAAAACTTTTCAATTAACGGAGGAAGATACGCTGGGAATTTTTTTATTCCAGTTGCAAAATAATAGCTGGGACGTACCAGGGCTTCGGAAAGAATTGGGAAAAATTCAAAAAGAAAAAGAGAAGATGTTAGAGATGGAACTCACTTTTACATTTCCTGTAATTGGTGAACGTATTCTTTGTGTTAACCTGCGGCCTATACAAAAGGAAAACGGAGAGCAATTGATTTTACTGGCGCTGGATGATATTACCCGGAGAAAAAACGCAGAAAAAATATTGATGGAAAAAGCAGATGGGCTTTTAAAGGAACACCAGTTGCTGCACCGGTATTTAATGGAATCGCCTGCACCGTTCGTTATATTAAAAGGGCCTGAACACATATTTGAATTTGCTAATTCTTCTTATCACCAGCTCATAGGCAATCGTGATCTTTTAGGAAAGAAAATGATGGAAGCCATTCCCGAGCTAAAAGGACAGGGTTATCTAGAAATAGTAGATGAAGTATATCGTTCCGGAAAGCCATATTTAGGTGCTGAAATGCCCGCTTTTATTGAAAAAGTAAAAGGAAAACCCGAGCAGATCTATGTTAATTTACACTGTCAGCCAATTGAGAATGAGCAGGGTATAATAGAAGGGATTTTAGTTTTTTCTTATGATGTTACCGAATTGGTATTGGGCCGCAAATATTTAGAACGCAATGCCGAAATGTTACAGAATCTGTACCTGAATGCCCCGGCTTATGTAGCTACTTTAAATGGTCCCACCCATATTTATGATTTGGTAAACCCTTCTTATCAAAATTTATTTGGCAGCCGTGAAATAACAGGCAAACCTATCTTAGAAGCCTTGCCAGAACTGAAAGGACAGGGCTTTGATAAATTGCTTGATAACGTGTACAATACAGGAGAGATATTTGTTGGCAATGAAATGCTTACCTGGCTTGCTTATGATAAAGGCCTGGAACCTGCTGAACGGTATTTTAATTTTAGTTACCAGCCAATTTATGATTTTGATAAAAAAATAACTGGCATTTTAGTTTTTGGATATGAAGTAACAGAACAGGTATTAGCAAGAAAAATGCAGGTGGAAAATGCAGAACGCTTTCGCATACTGGCCGATGCCATGCCACAAAAAATGTGGACTGCCGACGAAAATGGCAATGTAAATTATTTTAACCGGCAATGGTTTGAATACACTTATAAAACTTTTGAAGAACTGAAAGGCTGGGGCTGGGAAAAAATTATTCATCCCGACGACAGGAACCAGAATAAAAAAAGCTGGATAAAATCTATTAATAGCGGCGAAGATTTTGAACTGGAGCATCGCTTTCTTCACCACGATGGCAGCTACCACTGGCACCTTAGCCGTGGCCATGCACAGAAAGATGCTGCCGGAAAAGTGCAGGTATGGATAGGCACCCACACCGATATTGATGATCAAAAAATAGCAAGCGAAAAAATAAGAATTGCAGAAGAATTCAGCCGGACGGTATTGCAAAGCAGCCCCGACTGTGTAAAGGTATTAGACAAAGAAGGGCATATATTTTTTATGAATACCAACGGGCTTTGCCTGATGGAGATAGATGATTTTAACATAATAAAAAACAGGCCCTGGAGAGAGATGTGGGGGCCTGATCTGCAGCCCACCATTGATGCAGCACTTGCCACTGCACTTGCCGGAAAGACAGCCCAGTTTCAGGCCTATCGTACCACTATGAAAGGCAATCCCAAATGGTGGGATGTAATATTATCCCCAATCTTTGACAGCGATGGCAAAGTATTTCAATTGATTACTGTATCAAGGGATATTACAGATCGAATAAAAACAGAACAGAAAAAAGATGAATTCATCAGCATTGCCAGCCACGAAATGAAAACACCGCTTACCACCGCCAAGGCCTACCTGCAACTGCTGGAACTTTCGCTGGGCACAGAAAATGAGACGGCTAATTTGTATGCAAAAAAAGCAAGCCTTTCTGTTGCCAGGCTCAATGGATTGATAACCGAATTGATAGATGTAAGTAAAATACAGCATGGCAAATTAGACTATACCATTTCTACTTTTGATTTTAATGATATGCTGGATACTACGGTGCAGGATATTCAGCACAGTACCACTACTCATACCCTTATAAAAACCGGTAGACTGGCACACACAGTAACAGGAGATAAAGACAGGCTGCAGCAGGTGATAATTAATTTATTGAACAATGCTATAAAATATTCACCCAACGCATTCCTGGTATTTATTCATATAGAAGAGCAAAACGGGGAAATACATTTATCGGTAAAAGATGATGGTATCGGCATCAGCAAGGAACACCTTAAAAAAGTATTTGAAAGGTATTACCGGGTAGAGGAACATGCCATACAGTTTCAGGGGCTGGGCATTGGCCTGTTTATTTCTTGTGAAATTATCAGGCGCCATCATGGACAATTGTGGGCAGCAAGTGAAGAAGGGAAAGGAACTACTTTTCATTTTACGCTGCCGTTAAATAATGAGTAACCCGTTTTTTTTAATTCATTTTTTTTAGAAGTCTTAAATATTTTTTTTGCAGCATTGCTTTTCTCGGCACTGTGAGTTGATGCTGCCATTAAACCCCACCATATTTTGTAGAAATAATTGCCCACTGCATTAAAAAATCAGGAGTATCGGTACTGTCAATAATAAGGCATGAAATTTAGCCTGTTACCAAACATAATTACCGACAGCATTATCACAATAAATAGTATGAATTCAAAATACCCTTTTTTTATCAGGAGTACAGTAGTGTTGGCAGGTCTTATATTACTGACAGTGGCATTATATTACCTGGGAGATATACTGGTGCCTTTGGCATTTGCTGCTATGTTTGGCATACTGCTAAATCCTTTGTGCAGCTGGCTGATCAATAAAAAAATTCCTAAAATATTATCTATCGCTCTCTGCCTGCTCGTTGCCGTTATTGTATTTGGCGGTATTGGTTTTTTTGTATCATCCCAACTGGCCAATTTTACAACAGAAATGCCATTGCTGAAAACAAAATGCCTGCTGCTGTTTACTAAGCTGCAGCATACAGTTGACGAACACATTGGTATCAATATAGCCATGCAAAATAAGTGGCTAGCCGGTTTGCAGGCCAAGCTGGAACCAATAGCAGCAAATGCATTGGGCGGAATTTTTGGTTCTTTGTCCATACTTTTTTTATTGCCGGTGTACATTTATTTATTCCTGTATTACAAAACACTGCTGCTGAATTTTCTGTATGAAGTATTTGCTGAAACCAATACAAGTGAAGTGGGAGTGGTGCTTACCCAAACAAAAAAGGCAATACAAAGTTTCATGTCGGGATTAATGCTGGAAGCATTGATTGTGGCAATGCTTAATTCTGCTGCGTTAATGTTGCTGGGTGTAAAATATGCCTTACTGATCGGTGTTATCGGGGCATTGCTCAATATCCTTCCTTATATCGGCGGCATCATTGCCATTGCACTTCCATTGCTGGTGGCCACCATTACCAAAGACGGATATAATACACATTTGTCGATCATCATTTCTTATCTTATCATCCAGTTTATTGATAATAATTTTTTGATGCCCTACATTGTTTCCTCCAAAGTAAAAATTAATGCGCTGGTATCCATCATTATGATTTTGATGGGTGGTGCATTGTGGGGTGTGTCGGGTATGTTTTTATCTATTCCTTTTACAGGGTTATTAAAAATAATTTTTGACCGGGTACCAGAACTAAAGCCCTGGGGCAAATTATTAGGAACCGAAATACCTACTAAATCTTTTGCAAGGTTTCGCCGCAAAGCCATAAAAATAAAACCAGCTGCATAAAAGAGCCGCCTTTATATTTATAGTAAGTAAATTTATCTTACAATAACGACTATACTGCCCGCTTTTAAGAAATCCTCAATTTTTAGTGGAAATATTTCATCACAAATTACCAGTTTGAGAAAAAAAATAAATAGAATCAGGCAGTTTACAGTATAAAAAATTAATGGCATAGTTAATGCCTGTTATGATTTAGTTTTTCAAAGGATATTGGACTTAAAATCGGGCATTATTTCTATTTTGCCCTTTTTTTATTGGTATACATCACCAAAACTAAATTCATATACGGCAATGGTTATTGTACATTTATTGTTATTTTCGAAATTATGAATAAGTGTGTTTTAATATACGATGATGATAAAGAAATTTTATTTCTGTGTAAAGCTGTTTTGGCGAAAGATAATTATCGTGTAGAAACACTGTCCAGATGTGAAAATGTAATGGAGGATATTGCCCATATAAAGCCGGATATAATATTGATGGATTTGTGGATACCCGAAATTGGCGGTGAGCAGGCTATCACCATTCTGAAAGCAAATGCAACTACAAAAAATATTCCTGTAATTATATTTTCGGCCAATGCAGAAATTGGCCTGATTTGCAAAAGAATAAAAGCCGATGGATTTATAGAGAAGCCATTTGATATTGCCAGCTTTAAAGAAACGATTGAAAAAAATATTTTGTAACAGGGTATTCTTTTTCTTGTTTTTTATCAGCAAAGAATTGGTTACAGTTTCTTTTGCGTAATAAATTTCCTTCCGACTGAAAGTGCTTCATTTTGTTCTTTAAAGAAACTGCATACTTCCCGGATAGAAGTTTCCAGCCTTAGGGCACTCAGTTGAATCGTTTTATAATATACCTTTTTTTTCTTTGCGGAGGTTTCTGTGTTAAGCAGTTCTACACACAGCATAATATTGGTCACCGGATTTTTCATTTGTTCCAGTGTATGGTTTACGCCAACCTGGATGATGGTGGATGTTTGTTTCATAGTCTTCAATTTTTGGGCAGTACCTGTAGATTTTTTTGTTACCTGTTTTACAGTTTGTTTTAGTAAGGCAAACACAATGCCGGAGGCTGGCAGGTTGCAGCAGGATTTTTTTTATAAAAAACTACTCTCTTTGGTGAAATTTTGTAGAATGATTTCCCCGTAAACAGCAGCCTGTTTCATTTCTTAATTCTAATTTTTCTGGCATTTGTTTAGTTGTACTGTACCTGGTAAAATATTTTAAATCAGAAAAAAACACAGTATGCAACAAGAAACCAACCAGGCAGAGGGTAATGACATTACCACTTCGCCACAAAAACAAATGCCGGGTCAACAGCCTGTAACAAACGATGCCGATACCGCTGCCCGTGAAAAAGAGGCAAAGGAAAAATCATACTACAAAAATGATTTGCCCGATGAAGAAGCAAATGAAGCCAGGGAAACAAATAGTAATACACAAGTGGAAAAGCAAGATGTAAAAGAAGATTACAAAGACGAAAACATAGCCGTAGAGCCAGTATTGGACAATGATGGCAATGAGCTGGGTGGGCAGGGGTAATAAAATAATTCAGATAACCGCACCAATAAAAAACTTCAAAGCCGTTCTGTGCAGCAACAGGGCGGTTTTATTTATTAAACAATTGAATGGTTTTTATTCGTCCTCAATTGTTTTTTTTATATCGATATTTTCTTTACCGTCTTCAATTGAAAAGGAAGTGAATAAATTATTCTCTTTTTCAGATAAATCAGACAGGTGCTTGTAATATTTTTTCAGCACCAGCAATTCCTCTTCAGTTGCATCTTCAATATTCACCATTCTGTTGCTGGCATCTTTGTTAGCAGCCAGCAGTTCGTTCAGCTTCAGTTGTACCGCAGTGGTATCTTTATTTTGTGAGTGCTGAATAATGAATACCATTATAAAAGTGATAAGGCTGGTAATGGTGTTGATGAACCACAGCCATTTATCAGAAAAATTAAAAACAGGTCCGCAAATACTCCATATCAACACTAATAAAACAGCCATTACTATTATTAAAGGGCTTCCACTTTCCCTGGTAATTTTAGCAGCCACTGCTTCAAACCTATGTGTAAAAGAGGGATATTTTTTATTTTTTATTTCTTTGTCCATTTTGATAAAAATTTATAGGAGCTTAACAATGCTGATGACGATGTTTTAGTGTAATATACGATTGAAATATTGAGCCAGGTAAACCAGCTGTGTTAATACCGGGCAGAAAGCCTGTTAAATTTCCATGCTTCCATTACCTGAAAAATACTGCATATGGTTTTCCCCAAAAAGGGCAATTTTTTTCCGCTTTCAATTTTTTAAAACGCTGCAACTGTTCCTGATACTGGAATTACACTATTATTAAAGTTTGTAAAATTTTGGCAAGGAATTTACATTAATATTTTAAAGGGTATCACTTTTTGTGCTGCTTTTTTATAAAAACAATTTAAATAATTATTCGTTAAGTATTTACCTGCAAACAAATGACTTCAGCATCAAACAATATAAGCGATAAAGATATTCTGTATATGCTTGCAGAAAAACGGCCGCAGGCATGGGAATATTTGTATGATAAATATGCCCCGGCAATGTATGGTATGATCCATAACCTGGCAGGTGAAAAACTGTTGGCAGAAAAAATATTAATTGCAGCTTTTGTTCATTTAAAGAAAGAATGGAACTTCTTAAAAATTACCAATGCTCTTTGTGTACGACTGCTCAGGTACACCTATGATTTTGCAATACGGCAATTAAAAAATTATGGAATACATCCTGGTGAAAGCAACCGGAAAGTGAATGCAGAAGTGATTGACTTGCTTTGTTCCAAATGCAGTTCCATCAACGAAGTTGCCAGCCATCTAAACAGCACCACACAAGAAGCAACAAAAAAACTACAGACCGAATTTTACAGTCTTAGAAGCCAGCATGGCAATAAGCCATATCACATAAATGATAAAAACGTATTTGTGCAAGTGGATACATTGAATGATAATACCAATAATTAATTTAGATCAAACATTAATTTTAAAAGAATAAACACAATACAGAGCACAACAATCTAAACCGGGACAGTAGCGTAGTTGCTTTGTAAACCTAAAAATAAAAAAATGAAAATTATAACCTTTGCTGCTATCATAATAGCAGCTACCGTGGGTGTGTTTTTTTCCTGCAATGCCAATCAATCAGCAGACAATTACCTCGAAAATACTATTCACCGCAGGGATATTATTTCAGCCTTTGTTCACAATGAAGGCTACAGTATTGAGATGATACATGAAATGATGAACAATGACAGTTGCAGGCAAATCATAAAGGAAACTATTATTAGAGATAAGGGCGTGCTTACTAAAAATAAGACAATACAAGCCAGCATGTTGAGCCAGTTGCTGGATTTGGCTGACAGGAATTCCTCTGTAACTAATAAATAATATCATGGACGGTAAATGCAGCTAATCCTTTACTGTATCCGTATTGCTGGAATATTGCAGGAGGTTATATTATAAAATAAAGAGGTGGCATTTTTAATGCCACCTCTTTATTTCTCTTCATTAAGAAACTAAAAAGGCATCTCATTTGAGATGCCTTTTTAGTTTTATTTTAAATGATCTTTTTTATCATTTCGCATTCACAAACAAAGTCTGTGTAGTCCTTGATTTATCAGGAGCAGTGATCTCTACCTGGTAAGTACCACGGGCTATGCCTTCGGGTAAGTTCAGCAACTGGGTGCTGCTGCCGCCGGCATGGGCTATCGTATTAGT
>JANMJU010000181.1:0-16632 GCA_031371545.1 Chitinophagaceae bacterium | reverse complement strand
GGACAGTATCCGGCAAAAATTATTTGTACTACCGGATGAAACGGTTGTGTACAGTGGGCATGGAGAACCTACCACGATTGGAGAAGAGAAAAAATACAACCCATTTTTGAAATGAAAAAACAAAATTTAATATCAACTTTCTTGTTCCTGGCAACAACGCTATTGTTTGCTGCATTTGTAAATGGACAGGGTAAAAGCAAAGATACCATTCAATGTTTTGAATTAAGGACTAACCTGAAGGGCTACTTTTTAAGGGATTCAGCCGTCCCAGTAGATATCAAATATCTTTATTCCATGGTGGAATATACCATGTACTGGAAACCAGAGTATTCAAGCGATGTAAGTGTAAAATTGGTCGGGAATGAATTAGTCACTAAGGATACTCTAAGAAAGTGGATTGCCTATAACTATTTCATATATAAAAATAATCAGGTAGTCGGTAGGGAGTATAGTTCTGAGGATAAAAGCTTTTCAAGGTCAATAAATGTAGATTCGTTTTTGGCAAAACAAAAGGTTGAACTCGTTACTAACTTTGAGAAATACAAATGTGTAGGTGATTCAACCTTACCAAACGATGATTTACTACGAACATTTGTACTTAAGGCAAAGGAAGAAAATACCTTTCCTGCCGATACGCTATACTTTGTGTATAAAAAATGTAACCAGCATCTGCGATTCGAATTTCTAAAAGCCATTGATACAGTCAAAGATTATCATGTAGTTAAAGGAATCGCTGTTGATGACAGCTATTGGAAGGAATACATCAATGATGAAAAAAGAAGGCCGTTTTTCCGGGAAACATACTATGAGTTAATACCTGCACCGGTTCAGAATTACGATAAGATATATTCATTATTTCAGCGCTTCATTAAAGATACTGCCCAATAGGCTTTTTTAAAGAGGCTGTCTCCGGGTTTGAGACAGCCTCTTTCTATTCGAATGCCTTTTAGGGATGATAGTTATTTAAGTCATTCTTTTTTTGTATCACCTCTTTCTAACAAGCATATTCACATGCAATAATCATCTAAAATGTCTTGCTCTCAATTTTATTCTCAAAGAATAAGGTGGTGCCTGCTATTGCTTGTACTATACCTTGACACTACGGTACAGGCACAAAACAAATCAACAGCCCCGGATAGCGTAAGCATTGCGAAGGCGCAAAAACAAAAGCCAGAAATTTTTACCAGTGGCTTCCTGGATATCATGAACAATGGACAAGTAAATGCATCTGCCCGTTTTATTCGGCTCTACATTGGCGAACCAGGTAAGTTTGCAATACCCTTTTCATTTTACTCTGGTGTTTCATCCAATAATTTTCAAACACAATCATCAGCTTCTTCCGGCAGCAAGTCAAACGAACAATTAGTTACTGCTTACATCAATCCCTTAAGTGGTCTTATAAATTTGTCAAGTGATGGTGTGTCTTTCTTTAGTAAAACTAAAAAGATAACTAAGCTTGGTTTTACATATCATATTGGCGAAAGGGTTCTAACAGGTTACAAAACCGGGCCAGCAAACAATCCGCAAACAGGCAGACCGGTAAATTTCTTTAACACTTTTGCAAGCGTTGGTTTATATTTTCAAACCGGCGCATGGGAAAGGAACAATAATTCAAACATGGGTTTGTTCTGGATGAACCTGCGTTATATCTTCTGTTATACAAATCCAAAACAAATCAAAGAATTTTTACCAGAAGTAGTAACAAATGGAATTTATTCAGGTTATTCATTTGGTTTTGGTATTGAAATCAACAACTTTGTAAACATAAAAGTGCTTTACTACAAATACACCAAAAAACCTGAGATAGATTATTACCTTCCCATCTATCAATTCACATTTAACTATACATTGAAGAATTAAGGGAAGTGCATTTATTGTGTTTGCTTAAATAAGAGTATCAAGCAAGATTGTTGTGAGGTAGCACCAGCCTCTGCGTTTCTTTGCGAATTCATAGCGCTCTTTGCGGTTAATAATTTTTACCGCAAAGCAAATACAAAAGGAAAGCGCAAAAGAGCCACAAAGAAATAATCTTTAGTATTTCTTCTCCATGCATAATTCTACCAGCACGCCATTGGTGCCTTTGGGATGAAGAAAGCATACCAGTTTATTATCAGCCCCTTCTTTTGGTTTTTCATTTAATAAAACAAATCCTTCCTTTTTCAACCGTTCCATTTCAGCAAAAATATCGGCCACCTCAAAAGCAATGTGATGGATGCCTTCTCCTTTTTTATCAATATACCGGGCAATTACCCCATCTGTATTACTGCTTTCCAGCAATTCAATTTTTGTTTCGCCGGATTTTAAAAAAGCAGTGTTTACTTGTTCGCTTTCCACAGTTTCCGTTTTATAGCACTGACTATTTAACAGCTTTTCAAACAACGGTATGGAATTGGCTAATTCTTTTACAGCAATACCGATGTGTTCTACTTTTAGCATGATGGGATGTTTTGCCTGTTGCGGTTACGAAATAGGTAAATTGATGTTGATGAACAGGTTTAATGAGTTAAAAATAGAACCTTTTGTACTAATTTTGTGTAAGTATCATAAATAAAAAACAATATGCTGAAGCTCCCGATTTACTTAGATAATAATGCAACTACACCCATGGATCCAAGGGTGCTGGAAGCAATGACCCCCTACTTTTTGGAACATTATGGCAATGCTGCCAGCCGCAATCACCCATTTGGCTGGGAGGCAGAAGAAGCAGTTGATTATGCAAGGGAGCAGGTGGCCAAATTGATTGGTGCCGATCCTAAAGAAATTATTTTTACCAGCGGCGCTACCGAAGGCGACAATCTGGGTATTAAAGGTGTGTATGAAATGTATGCCAGCAAAGGCAATCACATCATCACTGCTACTACCGAACACAAAGCTGTATTAGATACTTGTAAACACATAGAAAAATTGGGTGGTGAAGTAACCTACTTACAGGTGAAAGCAGACGGTTTAATCGATTTGAAAGAACTGGAAGCGGCTATAAAGCCAACCACTATTTTAGTAGCCATCATGTATGCCAATAATGAAATTGGTGTGGTGCAGCCAGTAAGGGAAATCAGTGCTATTGCAAAAAAGCATGGCGTTTTATTTTTTACTGATGCTGTACAGGCAGTAGGTAAAATTCCCGTTGATGTAAATAAAGATGGTATCGACCTGATGGCTTTTACCGGGCATAAAATGTACGGACCAAAAGGTGTAGGTGCATTGTATGTTCGCCGTAAAAATCCAAGGGTAAAAGTAACAGCCCAAATGGATGGCGGCGGCCACGAAAGAGGCATGCGTAGCGGTACTTTAAATGTTCCGGGTATTGTAGGTTTTGGCAAAGCATGCGAACTGTGCCGATTGGAAATGGAAGAAGATGCCAAACGCATCAGCAAAATGCGTAACCACCTGGAAACTGAATTAATGAAACTGGAAGAAGCTTATGTAAATGGCAGTCGTGAACACCGTTTGCCGCATGTAACCAATATTTCTTTTAAGCATGTGGAAGGAGAAGGGTTGCTGATGGGCTTTAATAAAAACATTGCGTTGAGTTCTGGCTCTGCCTGTACTTCTGCATCGCTGGAGCCTTCTTATGTTTTAAAAGCATTGGGCTTAGGAGATGACCTGGCACACAGTTCGCTGCGTTTTGGTTTAGGAAGATTTACAACAGACGATCAAATTGACTATACCATCAAAGCAATCAGCGAAACTGTTTTAAAACTGAGAGACATGAGCCCGTTGTGGGAAATGTATAAAGAAGGAATTGATTTGAGTACAATTGAGTGGGCAGCACATTAAAAACTGTTTTGAATGCTAAATGTTGAATTTTGAATTCGCATTTTCTAATTCAAAATTTCTAATTCAAAATTTAAAATAATAATTATCATGGCATACTCAGAAAAAGTAATCGACCACTACCAAAATCCAAAAAATGTTGGTACGCTGGATAAAAGCGCAAAGAATGTGGGCACTGGCCTGGTGGGTGCACCAGAATGTGGTGACGTAATGCGTCTTCAAATTGAAGTGGATGATGCTACCGGAATGATTACCGATGCTAAATTCAAAACCTTTGGTTGCGGCTCTGCAATCGCTTCTTCTTCTTTGGCTACCGAGTGGCTGAAAGGAAAAAGTATTGACGAAGCATTGACTGTTGACAACATGGATTTTGTGGAAGAGCTAAATCTTCCGCCAGTAAAAATCCACTGTTCTGTTTTGGCAGAAGATGCTATCAAAGCAGCCATCAATGACTACCGTACCAAAAACGGAATGGAAGCAATTAAGTTTGAGGAGAGTGTAGTACATTAAAAAGCAGTTGTAAGTTATAAGTTGAAGTATAGCTTAATTTATACCTATAACTAAAACTCCAAATTTTTTTAAAAATGGTAGCAACTGATAATTCAATTTACATTTCAGACAAAGCAAAAAGCAAGGTCATCAACCTGATGACAGATGCTGGTGTTGCAGCAGATCCTTCTTATTTTTTAAGAGTTGGTGTTGTGGGCGGAGGCTGTAGTGGCCTTAGCTACAAGATGGATTTTGACAACGAAGTAAAACCGATGGACCAAGTGTTTGAAGACAAAGGCGTTAAGATAGTAACCGACCTGAAAAGTTTTTTGTATTTGGTTAATACAGAACTTGAATTCAGTGATGGGTTAAATGGAAAAGGATTTTATTTTAATAATCCCAATGCCAGCAGAAGTTGTGGATGTGGTGAAAGCTTTGCAGTGTAAACAGCAGAAAAATTAAATGATAATAAAAAAACCATCCGCCAAACAGGGATGGTTTTTTTATTGTTGAACAGAGTATCTAATTCAATCAACTGGTGCTCATTTTTTTAATTCCTTTTCTTCCTGTATTTCTTTTATGTATGCATCAAACAGGGCATTGGTATTTTTTGGATCAAATTTTTCATCGTAGAATATCTTGATGTCTCCGTATGTTGTTGTTACAGTTGGAATGATTTTGTTCATATCAAAAGGCCCACACACAGATAAATAAGATGTAGCCTCTTCATCATAAGCAGCCGTCATTTTAAAAATATAATATCTTGATTGCACTCCTTTATTACTGACAATCTTTTCAGCAACAAATTTAAAAGTTACTTTACTTTCTTCTTCTCCGTCGCTTTCATAATTGTACAGATAACTTTGTGCAAACTGCTGCTGAGTGAGAAATTCTTTCGGGAATAATTTCTCTTTTCCAATTTGTTTTAATGACTTGTAAAATTCTGTACGGCTGCCAACATCTGCCGCCACTTTTTGTATTTCCAAAGGCGGTACCGCCTGATTGATTTTAATCAACGACAGAACAATATTTTGTTTTGTATAAATTTCTTTGACCGTTAAAAATCTTTTCAACAAATCAACTGACTCTTTGCTGTTAACTTTTGCCAGCATCTCTGTTACATAACTATTGAACGGTGGAAAATCATCTTCATTTTTTTGTAATTTTTTCAATTGCGATTTTGCTGTACTCATTACCGCATTGATATTTAGCTTCGCAATATCTTTTGACAATAAATTACTGTCAATGAGTTCAGAAGCCAGCCTCATCATACCCGGCCCCATTACCGTATCGCTGTATAAGCCGGTTACTTCCGGAAACAATTCTTTTGCCAGCAACAGGCTGTCGCCCAGTTGATAAAACATGCTGTAGATAGAGCCTTTTGCAGGAGCATCCTTCAGCACCAATTTTTTCAATAACAACAGGGCAGCTAATTTTTTTTGTGAGGCCAGCAGGTTAAGCATACCCATTTTTATTTCGGGTAAGCCGGCCGCCACTGTTGAATATTTATCATTTACAAATTGGATAGTGGAGCTGTCATTAATTTCTTTAATGGCCGACTCTATCCGGTCGGGGATGGTCCTGTAATCATTGGTATCTACAGGGTATTTTGCCAGATAAGCCTGGTGCAGTAAAGGCAGGTCTTCAGCAGTAAATTTGGTACTTGTCAATGCTTCTGCAGCATTTGCCTTTGTAGTGCTGTCAGTACTCTGCAGGTCGGCTACTATCAGTTTTGTTTTGTTGTTAAAAATAGTAGTGGCTGCCAGCTCTTTGGTAAAACGAAAGTCTTCAAAAAATTTATTGTTGTTTTCATTGGTGATGATATCATAAGGAGCCAGTGTAAAAAGCTGGTAAGAAGAATCGCCATACTGAAATACCCTCACTCTTTTATAATAAGTCTTGGCAGCATTTTTTACCAAAACCTCTACACCCTTAGCATTACCGTTAGTAATTGTTTTTTTATAAATAAGCGAATCAAAATTGCCCTGCTTATTTTTTGCCAGGTAAGAAGAAGTGTCTGTAAAAAAAGTGGCCACCTGTTCTGCTAAAAAACTGCTGTCATTTTTTGTCCAGTAATATTTGGCAACCGGATCTGCATGAATATAATAGTTGGCTACAGAGTTGGGATCAAAGGAAAGATATTGTGCTGCTTTTTTTGAAGGATCATTTTGTTTCTTCAACTGCTGGCTTGTAAGGCCCGTGGTATCCGAGGCTTCTACCTCAATAGCAGCAGGCGTCCAGGTGCTGAAGGAATTACTGGCTGGAGTATTCATTTGCCATAGAGCCGGAAGAAAAGGAGTTAACTTAAAAGACCGGAAAAACCTGGAAATATCTGGAAAATCTTCCTTCCCTTTTTCGGTAATGGCAGCAATGGTATAGCTGCGGTTTCCCCTGCAGATAATTAATAATTTGGAAACAAAATCCATCCCCTCTTTATTGATCAATGCCGAAAATGAGAAGGCGGGATAACCTTCATACTCAAACTTTCTTTCATCGCTGATTACAGCATTTGCCTGGCGGTAATAATTTAGTTTACTGTTAAAAAGAACACTGTCTTCCATAATCATGAACCCTTTTGTAGTTTGGTTAATGGCTACCAAATAAAAAGTATTGTTGGCTATATCTATTGCGGTGTAAGAAATGGTTTCAAAGTTGCCTGCATTGTCGGTTGCCGGCAATTTATCCACGCCGGGCTTTTTGGGAAAACTAATTTCGAATGCCATTTTTCGGTCTGCATGGTCTATCCAATGATTTGGTTTGGCTTCCAGTTTTTCATTGGCCGAAAAACTTTTAAAAAACCTCTCTGCATCTTTTGAATAAAGCGGCTCTTTCTTTTCAGCGCCAGCCATCACCATGTATATTTTATCTGATGTTGTCAACAACCGCAGGCGGTAATAAATTTTCTGCCTCACAGAAAAAAGTTCTGTTCCTTCCAGTCCATTTGTAACAATTTTTTTCTCATCTAATTTTTCAAATCCTTTTCCCGAAAGGGATTTAGCCATACGCTCAAGCCTGGCGGCTGAAGATTCAGTAGAAGTGGTAAAAGTAAAACCAGTCATGTAAGTGATGCTATTGCTGAGGTCGGTATATACTTTCAATTTAAAGTCATCGCCAATTACTTTTAAGTCGCTTGCTTTGCCCGGCATTTCTACCACATAGGCGCTGTCTGGTTCATAAAATTTTACCCATGGAATAACTACCGCTGTATAATTATATTTTTCAGGAGCAATTTTTTTAGAAGAAAAAACAGGTTCTACTGTAAAACCCCTGCCCTGCAAGAGTTGTATCAATCCTGAGTCGCCGGGCAAATGTGCAGCGCCTACTGCAAAAAAACTGTTGCGTATATGTGCCAGGCTGTCCATCCGCATGGCCATTTTTTTATTGCGGTTGATAAGAACAATGTCTTTAAATTTTTGAGATTTTTTGCCTTCATACAATTGATCTATCTGGTTGATATCTTCAGCAACATAAATGCCGATCATTTTTTCGAGATAGTTTACTTTTTTGGGTTCAGCATCATCGTCCACATAATCGAGGATGTTAATGTTTTTACCGATCTCATCTTTTATATCCATCTGGTCGTTTACATCTTCTATGCCTCCCAGCCATTTACCCTGTTTGTGTGCCAGGTCGTACAGGTACAGGTCCACTGCCGCTTTCATATCATCCTTCTTATTGATCTTGTAATACCAGCCCTCTCTCAGTTCTATCAATTTTTTCCGGGTGATTTTATCTGCCGGGATGCCTAATTTTTTCTCCAGTTTTTTTGACACTTTTTCATACTTGTCTTCATCCAGTAATTTTCTCAGTAAAGAAGTGGTGTCTTTATCCGACATTTTGCTGTACAGTGAATCCATCATTTCATTTGGGTCCAGTTCCATAGCAAAGCCATCGGAAGTTTCCAGGCTTTTATACACAGAGTCGCCAAAGAAAAACAGCCGCCGGTCTTTTAAGTGCATGGTGCCAAAAAGGTATGATGGTTTTTGAAGGCCATTGCCACTGATGCGCCACAACAAAGTATTGGTTGAAGAACTTTGAGCAGCACTGTTTGTAAAAGAAAAAGTAAGCAGTAAGCAACTGCAGAGTAAAAGGATTATTCTCATTTCATTGGTTTGAAAAATAATATTAGGCAATTTTTTCTATACAGGAAATAATTGCAGTGCAGGCAGCAGCAATTTCTTTTTCAGAAATTACCAGTGGTGGTACGATCCGTAAACAATTAGCAGCAAATAAAAACCAGTCGGTAAATACAGCCTGTACGATCAAAGCGTCAATAATTTTTTTATTCGTTTCAAAACTGTCAAACTCTACGGCCATCATCAGGCCACAACTCCGTACAGCTTTTATTTTGGGGTGATGAAGCAGCGAAAGAAATAATTGCTCTTTTGTTTTTATCGAGTCAATTAATTTTTCATCAAGCAGTACATTAAAAGCTGCCAGGCCGGCGGCACAGCAAACCGGGTGGCCGCCAAAAGTATTGATATGCCCCAGCACAGGATGGTGTGTGAGGGCATCCATTAATTTTTTATCCGACACAAATGCACCCAGCGGCATACCGCCACCCAATGCTTTTCCCAGCAATAAAATATCCGGAACTGCATTAAATTGTTCAAATGCAAAGAGGCTGCCATTGCGGCCAAAGGCACATTGTATTTCATCCAGCACTAACAGTGTTCCGGTTTGTGTGCAGCGGCTACGCAATGCTGTTAGCCAGCCGTTTTGCGGTACCAATACGCCAGCTTCTGCCTGCACTGTTTCGGCAACAACGCAGGCCGTTTGTTCAGTGATGTTGTTTAAATCTTCAAAAGAATTGTATTGCAACTGTACTATGCCCGGCAATAATGGACGGAATGCATTGCGCCAATATTCGTCTCCCATAATACTTAGTGCTCCCTGTGTGCTGCCGTGGTAGCTGTTTTTAAAAGAAACGATCTGTGTACGTCCGGTAATTCGTTTGGCTAATTTCATAGCGCCTTCGGTGGCTTCGCTGCCGCTGGCGGTGAAGAAAACGGAATTGAGGGAAGCCGGTAAATGTTCGGTGAGTTTTTTTGCATAAGCCACTTGTGGTGTTTCCACCAATTCGCCATACACCATGATGTGCATGTATTGTTCTGCCTGTTGCTGCACAGCCTGCACCACTTTTGGATGGCAATGCCCCACATTGCAAACACTGATGCCGCCGATGAGGTCAATGTATTCTTTGCCATTTACTTCAATGAGTTTGCAGCCCTTTGCTTTTACAATTTCCAATGCCAATGGTGCAGGAGAAGTTTGGCCTACATGATTTAAAAATAACTGGCGGTTAGTCATGTGGCAAATTTCGGTTGGAAAGATGGATATTTGAAGAAATATTCAAGCCCGGCTGGATTGGCTAATCTAAAACGAAATCCCAATTGGTGAAACGGATATTGCTGAATAAAGAAAAAAATGTACAAGTGAGTGACACAACGATGCCGAACAAAGAAGAAATGTTTGTACCAAAAGCTTCAACAACTTTAAAACCTTAAACCTGCAACTTTAAACTATAACAATGCCAGTAATTCTTCCGGTAAAAGGTATCCTTCCCGAAATGGGTGATAATTGTTTTGTTGCACCGAACGCCACAATAGTTGGTGATGTAGTAATGGGCAACGACTGCAGTGTGTGGTTCAATGCAGTGGTAAGGGGAGATGTGAACAGCATCCGCATGGGCAACAAGGTAAATGTGCAGGATGGAGCAGTGATTCACTGTACTTATGAGAAAACAAAGGCCATCATTGGAAATAATGTTAGCATCGGACACAATGCAATCGTACATGGATGCGTTATATGTGATAATGTACTGATAGGTATGGGGGCAATTGTGATGGATAATGTACAGGTGGGCAGTAATTGTATCATCGCCGCAGGAGCGGTGGTGCTTGAAAATACAGTGATTGAGCCGGGTTGCATTTACGCCGGTGTACCTGCAAAAAAAGTAAAAGATATCAGCCAGGAGCTGATCAGCGGCGAAATCAACAGGATTGCAAATAATTATTTGATGTATAGTACTTGGTTCCCACAAACAACGCCCCCATCCCCTAAAGGGGAGTAAGGCAGGGGCTTAAATTTTTAAACGTTGTGCTGAATTGCAGGGTGATTGTGCAAGAAAATGTTTGGTACTCCTTTAGGGGATGGTGGAAAAATTATATCTTTAGTTTATGAAAAAAATATTTGTTGCAGTTATTTGTGTTTACATGCTGAGTGCCTGCTCTATGTTTAAAAAGAGTGAGAAGTATGGCTGTCCATCGAATGGCAGAAACGTAGGTGCTGAAAAATTAGCGGCCGGGGATGAAAAAGCAATGAAAGCAAGCAACAAAGCGAAGTACAAAGGTGGAAGAAAAAGTTATTAGCAATAACGGTGATGAAGGAAGTATTGGTTCTGTAAATTCAGTTTGAATTTTATATAGATTATTAATCCAAAATCACTAAACCCTAATTCTATGTGTTACCATTTGAAAACTCCCCACGGCAACACCGAAGCTGTTATTGATGACAACTGCGGTATCTCTAAATTTTATGCCATTGCAGATACATTGTCTGCCAAGCTCCATGTAAATTTTTTAAACCAGGTAGATGATGCTGAATCACTGGACTGGGATTTTAGTTACAAGAACCAGTTGCTGACTTTGCATTACAGCATTTTCAACGGCGTATCTATTTTTCCGCAGCAGAAAAAAAGCCTGCGCCAGGAAAATAATACTGTGCTGGAAATAGCCCATTTTTTAGAAAGGTTGGCGTATTGATCTACCAGGTTTTTACTTCAATTTTATCGAGGATGTTACAGTAGCTGATGTAACGGTCCATGTGAACTGTGCCCTGCTCCACCGCTGCTTTTACAGCACAGCCGGGTTCGTTAGTATGCATACAGTTATTAAACTGGCAGTCGTTCATCAACGACCGCATTTCAGGAAAATAATGACTCAGTTCCTGCTTTGGAATATTCACCAATCCCAACTCTCTTATCCCCGGTGTATCTATCACCCTGCCGCCAAATGACAGGTTAAACATTTCGGCAAAAGTAGTAGTGTGCAAGCCTTTGCCGCTCCAGCCACTCACATCCTGCGTACGCAAATTCAGTTGAGGAAAAACGATATTGATAAAAGAAGATTTCCCCACACCGGAGTGTCCGCTCAGCAAAGTGGTTTTATCTTTCAGCAACGCTTTTACTTCTTCCACACCTTCATTTTTTTCAATGCTCATGCCCATTACTTTGTAGCCAATCGCTTCATACATTGCTTTTATCTCTGTAAATTTCCCCAGCTCTTTTTCTTTGTACAAATCCGATTTATTAAAAACAATGATGGAAGGAATATGATACGCTTCTGAAGTAATTAAAAACCGGTCGATAAAACCCTGCGATGTTTTGGGATCTTTTAAAGTGGCAAATAATAAAGACTGATCCAGGTTGGAGGCAATGATATGATGCTTGTGTTTATTAGCTGGCGAAGTACGGGTAATATAATTTCTGCGGTCCTCAATTTCGGTGATGGTTACCGAGCCTTCATTTTCATTTTCTGTTTCAATCGTTACCACATCACCCACCGCCACCGGGTTGGTGCTGGTGAGTTCATCCATTTTGAATTTACCGAGTATCCGGGCATTGAATATGCCGCCCTGTTCATTTTGAACAATGTACCAGCTGCCCGTGCTTTTATAAACTGTTGCCTTCATTGGCTGCAAGTTAGTAAAGAGATAAAGAAGGTATTAGAGTAATTTTTTGAAACGGACATTTGTTTTTTATGGCAGCATCGTTGTGTCACTCCCTTGTGCGGCATACCACTGTGGCATCGCCTAAAGTGCAGACAGTTTTAATTATTCAAATTATTTTTCGTTCTGAAAATATATTGGTGGTTTCCAATGGTAAAAGAGTTCTTTTATTCACCTCACCCCAACCCAACCCCTTTCTTTTAGGAGAGGGCTATAGAAACTGATGGTGCTGGGGTTCATTAAAAATAAAGTAGTAACAGCTTAATCATTCTAAGGAAATTTTTTCAATACAGTAAATCTCAGAATTACTTCCAGCAGCAGCAATGCCAAAGCAATCATCACAAATGGAAAAAACCTTTCTGTATATCTTGTAAGCGTAGATATTTCTACTTTCGATTTTTCAAGGCCATCAATTTCTTTATAAATATTCGTCAGCCCGGCATTGTCTTTTGCCCTGAAATATTTACCACCTGTTTCACTAGCAATTGCCTGCAATAATTTTTCATCGATGGTTACTTTTTGTTGCTGTATAGTAATCCCCAATGGCGTCCTCACCGGAAAAGGTGCATAGCCATCTGTACCCACACCAATTGTATAAACCTTTACAGCAAAGGCTTTGGCAATCTCCTTCGCATTGTCGGGCCCTATCAGGCCACCATTGTTTTCTCCATCCGTTAATAAGATCACCACTTTACTTTTTGATTTGCTGCTCCGCAACCTGTCAACACTGGTGGAAAGGCCGTCGCCGATAGCAGTGCCATCTTCCAGCAATCCATTCCGGATATTTTCCACTGCAGATTTCAGTACTGCTTTATCTGTTGTAAGCGGACATTGCGTAAAACTTTCACCGGAAAAAATCACCACTGCAATCCGGTCAGTCAAACGGCTGTCAATAAAATCGGATGCTACTTTTTTAGCAGCATCCATGCGGTTGGGTGTAAAATCCTGTGCTGTCATACTACCGCTAACGTCAATGCACAGCACAATATCTACTCCTTCTCCTTCCGCCTGTTGCTCATCTGTTTTGGTTTGTGGGCCTGCCAGTGCTGTAATGATACAGGCCATGGCGAGCAGCCTGAGCATAAAAGGGAAATGCCGCAGGCTGCTTTTCCAGCTGCTAAATCCTGCAAAACTTTTTACGGAAGATACTTTGATGCCTGCCTGCCGGCGGTTGTTATTCAGGGCATACCAAACAATCATTACAGGCACCAGTAACCCCAGCAAAAAAGCCAGCGGTGTGGAGAAGGTAATATCATTAAAATAATCGAAAAGCAAATTGGTTACTGTTTATTGTTAGTGTTCGACTGTTCTGTTATTTCTATTATTTGTTTTATTGATTGAAAGCTTTGGTCACTTTCCATTTGCCCCGGTAAATATTTAGCAAATTTTACTGCATCACTGCACCGCAATGCGGTAGCGGTTTTTGATAATTGTTCCTGATCAATATTATTTTCTTTTAATAAAATAAGTAGGTCGCCGGTTGTTTTGCTGCCGTAACCTATTCCCTTTTTGTCAGATAAATATTGCTTTAAAATTTCGGCCAGCCTGCTGTGGTATGTTTTAATGTCTGCCGGTGCTGAAAGATTTAGCTGTTTCAATTTTTCTAATTCATTCATCGCATTTCGGTAAGCCGATGCAGCAGAACGGGCAGGTGAAAATGGTTTTCCTTTCTTTTTACGGAAGTATAACCAAACTGCCAGCAATAACAACAACAGGGCAATGCTGCCCGCTATCCAATACCAAAACTTGTCTGTCACTTCCACTTCCCTGATGGCTTTGATGTCTCTTAAAATGGTGCTGGTATCTTTTTGAAAAGCAACAGTAACAGGTAAAGAATCCGTAAACAAATCCAACGTGGCAGCAGCTTTGGTAGAGTTGAATTTAATATTGAAAGATGGCAATAACCATTTGCCTGAATCAAAACTGGTGAGGGTAAATGTTTGTGCAAGGCCGGTTAATTTATCATTGGTATAAATGGAGTCGATGGTAGTTTTATCAATCACTTCAAAATGTTGTAATGAATCCGGGAGCGTAAGCCAGCGTACAAAAAAAGCTTCCTGCTGAAAGCTGGCCTGCACTTTTAATTTAAACTGGCTGCCAATCAGTATTGCATTTTTATCAATCGTTGTTTGCAGGGAGGGTTGTGCATGTGTCAACAGAAAACTACTCATACAAAATAAGAGCACCAATATTATTTTCTGTTTCATTTTATCCATCATCAAATGTGCTGTTCCAGCCGGCATCATGTTCTTTTTATAAAAAACTGTTGTAAAATTTTTACATAATCTTCATCCGTACGGATGTGCAGCAAATCGGCACCCGCCTTTCTAAAATAATTTTTACTTAATTCGCTCTGCTGTATAAACTGTAAATGATAATTGTACTGTACCATTTTATCACTGCTGTCTATCCATTTTTTTTTGCCTGTTTCCAGGTCTTCCACCTGCAGCAAACCAGCATCTGGCAACTGCATATCCATTGTATCATAAATTCGAAGGCCAATTACATCATGCCTGCCGCCAATCACTTTCAAATCATTTTGATATTCCACATCTGCAAAGTCACTCATTACAAAAGCAATGCTTTTCTGGTGAGAGGCCTTATTAAAAAATTTAATTGCTTCTTCCATGTTGGTGCCTTTACCTGTGGGCTCAGCAGTCAGCAATTCCCTTACAATGTACAATGCATGTTGTCTT
This sequence comes from Chitinophagaceae bacterium, assembly GCA_031371545.1. Classification (GTDB taxonomy): domain Bacteria; phylum Bacteroidota; class Bacteroidia; order Chitinophagales; family Chitinophagaceae; genus Ferruginibacter. Next base: position 1,945 of record JANMJU010000181.1, on the reverse strand, counting down.
CCTTTTTTGGGTGCAATGTATTTTTCAATTTTATCGCTGAATAAAATGGCACCTACTTTATCATTGTTACTCACAGCGCTGAAAGCCAGTACAGCGCCAATTTCTGCTATCAAATCTTTCTTCCTGTTTTGTATGGTGCCAAATAAATTACTGCTGCTGATATCCACCAATAAATAAACCGTGAGCTCTCTTTCTTCTTCAAATACTTTACTGTAAGGATGGCTGAACCTGGCACTCACATTCCAGTCAATGAACCTCACATCATCACCGGCATAGTATTCCCTCACTTCCCGAAAGCTCATTCCTTTGCCTTTAAAAGCAGAGTGGTACTCACCTGTAAACAAGTGTGTGGTGAGCCGCTTGCTTTTAATTTCAAGCTCTTTTACTTTTTTTAATATTTCTTCTGTTGTTAAAAACATTGTTTCTCGTTGTTGTTCGTTTCTTGTTTCTCGTTAAGTCCTTAAAATTTATAGATCTCTTTTACTTGTCATCCACATATTTTTTTGCCTTTGAAATAATAAAAAATGCATGAACAAAAAAACGAGAAACGAACAACAAGAAACTAGAAACGATTTTTAAGGAACATTCACCACCCGTAAAATCTCACCAATAATCTGTTCTACATTGATATTTTCTGCTTCTGCTTCATAAGTCAATCCAATTCTGTGACGCAGTACATCTTTGCAGATGCTTCTCACATCTTCCGGAATTACATAACCCCGTTTGTTTAAAAATGCATACGCCTTAGCCGCTAAAGCCAAATTGATACTGGCTCTTGGTGAACCGCCAAAACCTATCAGGGGCTTGAGTTTCGGTAAATTGTATTTGTCAGGAAAACGGGTGGCAAATACAATATCCAAAATATAGTTCTCTACTTTTTCATCCATGTAAACCTTGCGGACTAATTCCTTGGCAGTTAAAATTTCACTTTTGGATACTACAGGGTTGATGACCGGGGTTGTTAGCCCTAAAGTATTTTGCCTGATGATTAATTGTTCTTCACTTTTGGATGGATACTCAATCACCACTTTTAGCATAAACCTGTCCACCTGTGCTTCGGGCAAAGGGTAAGTGCCTTCCTGTTCGATTGGGTTTTGTGTAGCCAGCACCAAAAAAGGTTCTTCTAGTTTGTAAGTACTGTCGCCAATGGTTACCTGCCTTTCCTGCATGGCTTCCAGCAGGGCACTCTGCACTTTTGCCGGAGCCCTGTTTATTTCATCAGCTAAAATAAAATTGGAAAAGATGGGCCCCTTGCGGACAAAAAAATCATTCTTCGCCTGGTTGTAGATCATGGTTCCCACCACATCTGCAGGCAATAGATCAGGAGTAAACTGTATCCGGCTAAAATCAGCATGAACAGCCTGCGCCAGCGATTTAATGGCGAGGGTCTTGGCCAGGCCGGGAACACCTTCGAGCAATACATGCCCGTTACTAAGTAGCCCAATCAGCAAGCGTTCTATCATGCCGTGCTGTCCTACAATTACTTTGCTTAGCTCATCGTTGATTCGGTTTACAAATCCGCTGGCATCATTTATTTTTTCATTCAGTAACCGGATATCTTCGGCTGTTTGTAGCATATTCAATATTTGATAATGATTATTTTTTTAGTTTCTTAAAATCCATTCATCAGCCACTGGAAACATATTTACTTTTGATGCAATCAAAGTTAAGTATCCATACCTGAAGAAAACCAACTTGCAAAATACAAACTATGATCAAACAAAAACTTGACCATAATGATAAGAAGAGTAAAAAACTGTTAAAAAACCATCCTACCTTTAAAGAAAAATAACATGATAGACCAGCAATTAATTACTACGGCCAACAATCTTGAAGGATACAGGATTAGCAAACAGTTTGGTATAGTTCGTGGCATTACCGTACGAAGCAGAAGTTTACTGGGTAATATTGGCGGCGGCTTACAATCCTTGTTTGGCGGCAAATT
>JANMJU010000111.1:0-8622 GCA_031371545.1 Chitinophagaceae bacterium | reverse complement strand
GCCTGTCAGTAATAATGCAACAGATAATGGTACTGTCATCAGCATGGTATTTTGCTGCATGACAATTATAAACAATCCAATAATACCTCCCATACCAATGGCATGCATGCTTATTTTAAAATAAATATTGGCCATCAATGCGGCGGAAGAAGAAAGAAAAACAGCGAAGGTGAAAGAAGTCAGTACCAGTGGAATTTCGTTTTGGTTTTTAAAAACCTGGTATCCCCAGAAAAAAAATATGCCGCTGGCAATGTAAGGGATGATCCTGTCTTTTTGTGTTTTGAGAAAAATGGAATCGATAAAGCCAAGACCTTTTAATAACAAAACTGTTATTAGCGGAAAAAATATCATGCTGTATGCCACCCTTATCAGCAGCCAGGCTTTTTGCCCTGTTCCAAAACCTGCAAAATAATTGGGGTGTATAAAGGCTAAGAAATAAGTAACATACAGCGGTATAAACAACGGGTGAAAGAGATAAGAAAAAAAATGGGCGGCGAATCTGAGCACGGGAGAGTGTGTATTTTCTTTTTCAACAACCTGTTCGGCTACATTCATACTTATTGTTTTGCGTTTGCAAAAATAGCGGTAAGTAGGTTATATTGGAAAAATGAAATGGATGGGGGCATACCTTTTAGCTTGACACGAATTACACAGATTCACACGAATAAAATTTGTTGCACAAATTTATCTTTTTGAAATATAGTATTGTATTAAAACCTTAGGGCCTGCCTGCCTACCGGCAGGGATAGGGGTTACAATTCTTTTCTCAGTCTTGCCACGGGTACATTTAGTTGTTCCCTGTATTTGGCTACGGTTCTTCTTGCAATGTTGTAGCCTTTTTCCTGCAGCAGTTCGGTAAGCCTTTCATCGCTCAGTGGATTTTTTTTACTTTCTGCTTCTATCAGGTCGCTCAATATTTTTTTCACTTCCCTGGTACTTACTTCTTCGCCGCTGTCTGTCTGCAAACTTTCGCTGAAGAAAAATTTAAGGCGGTAAGTGCCAAACTCTGTCTGCACAAATTTGCTGTTGGCCACCCTGCTTACTGTACTGATATCAAGATTGGTTTTTTCGGCAATGTCTTTTAAAATCATTGGCCGCATTTCTGTATCATCGCCGGTAAGAAAAAAGTCATACTGGTAATTCATAATAGCATCCATGGTGCTTAGCAAGGTATGCTGCCGTTGCTTGATAGCATCAATGAACCATTTGGCTGAATCAATTTTTTGTTTGATAAAAAGTACCGCTTCTTTCTGGCGCTTGTCTTTTTTACTGCCCCTGTCATAATCTTTCAGCATATCCCTGTAACCTTCGCTGATACGGAGATCCGGCGCATTGCGGCTATTGAGGGTAAGCTCTAATTTCCCAGTGTTGTTGATAATAAAAAAATCTGGTATTACATAACCTTCCCCTTTACCTGTCTCGCCAATATTGCCGCCAGGCTTGGGGTTTAGTTTTATTATCTGGTTGATGATCTCCCTCAGTTGCTCATCATTGATACTTAATCCACGCTGAATTTTTTCGTAGTGTTTTTTTGTAAACTCATCAAAATATTTGTCCAGCACTTTAATCGCCATTTCCACATGGTCTCCCTCCCTTGCCCTTTTTTCTAACTGGATGAGTAAACACTCCTGCAGGTTTCTGGCACATACCCCGGGTGGATCAAATTGCTGTATTTGTAAAACGAGACTTTCTATTTCTTCTTCAGAGGTTTGCACATTTTGCCTGAAGGCAAGATCATCTACAATGGCACCGATTTCCCTGCGGAGATAACCATCATCATCTAAATTTCCGATGATTTGTTCTGCTACTTTTTGCTGGTGATCATTCAGATTTAACTGGCCAATCTGCTCCAGCATCAGTTCATTAAACCCCGTTTCTACTTTGTGGGGAATTGTTTTATTATCATCCGCTTCAGGATAATTATCATCCTTCATTTTATAATCGGCAATGTCATCATCACCATCCTGCACATAATCGCTGATGTCAATATTATCATATTCAGATTCACTGCCATCCAGGTCAAACTCATCTTTTTCTTCCTCAAATTCCTCAGTGGTATCATTCTCAAATTCTTCGCTCTCTTCTTCATCACTTGCTTCCAGTGCCGGATTTTCTTCCAGCTCTTCTTTTATTCGTTCTTCCAGCAGCGCTGTAGGCACCTGCAGCAGCTTCATCAACTGTATTTGCTGTGGTGATAATTTTTGTAACTGCCGCTGGTATAGTCCCTGACTTAAACTCATATTATTTGCCCCGGAAATTAAAGGGGATGATTAATTATTATTAAGGTTTCATTTTTACTAAACTGGTTGCCCGGTTTATTTTTATTACTAACGAATAAACAAACCGCATAGTCTGTAAAAACGTAAATTTACATACAATGACCTCTTTAATGTGAATAAAAAATATAAAATTTTATTTTTTTGCATGATTTTTGTTAGCGGCGTCTCGTTTGCTCAAATAGCTACGCAACAAAAGGCTCCTTTATTATTACCCCAAAAGAGCATACAACCCTTTGCTGTAAAGAATTTTTCCTTCTCAAAAACTACTGTGCTTAACAACAGCAACAAACCCTTTTTATCTCCCGATTTTTATGCACGGCAGCTTGGGTTTTTTTGTAAGCAGGAAATAAAATTTGACAAGGTTACAAAAATTTCATTCCGGTTCAGGTTGGGAAGTGTGGAGGAGTGTAACCGGCTGGAGGGAAAGGGGAAAACTTATTAAAAATGTGACTTAAACTTTACTCCATTGCCGGCACTGCCGCAGCCTCTTTAAAATAATTCAACCGCAAACTATCGCTCCATCCATTGGGGTTGCTTTCAAAATTTTTGCTGCTGAAAAATACCATGCCTTTAATATTGGATGTATTTCTCAACGCTTCAATTTGGCGGGGCAGTTGTTTATCATCTCTCCAGGCGGCGTTGGTATTGGCTTTGTAAATGCCCAGGCCGATGTAGCAATGTTTGCCATAAGTATGTTTGCTCCACCAGTTCAGCAGCACTTCATAAGGCGCTTTGCGATGGCCAATTTCCCAGTACAGCTGTGGAGCTACATAATCGATCCAGTCATTTTTTAACCACAATAAAATATCTGCATACAGGTCATCATAGTTTGATTGGGAGCCATTTGTTTTGCTGCCATTCACCGGATCCCGGTCTGCATTTCTCCACACGCCAAAGGGGCTGATACCAAACTGGCATTTTTTATTTTCCTTTTTAATCACCCGGTGCAGCATGGCTATAATCGAATCTGTATTGCTCCTTCTCCAGTTGTCTCTTGTCAATCCACTACCATATAAACGGAAGGTAGCATCATCAGGAAATTGTCTTCCTTCTAAAGGGTAAGGATAAAAATAATCATCAAAATGAATTGCATCCACCCGGTACCTGCTTACCACATCTTTTACCACCGCTATTACATATTGCTGCACTTCTTTATTGCCGGGATCAAAATATCTTTTGTCGCCATAAGTTAAAAACCACTCCGGGTGCAGGTGGGTAATATGTGTGGCCGACAAAACAGATTTACCAATACTAAACTCTGCCCGGTAAGGATTCATCCAGGCATGAAACACCATATTACGTTTATGCGTTTCTGTAATCATAAATTCTAATGGGTCGTAATAAGGAGATGGTGGCTGTCCCTGCACACCGGTAAGCCACTCACTCCAGGGCTCGTATGGGGATGGATAAAAAGCATCGGTGCAGGGTCGAACCTGCACTACCACTGCATTCATTCCATTGTGCTGGTGCATATCCAGCAGTTTTATAAATTCTACTTTTTGTGAATCACTGTTGAAATTTCCCTGACTTGGCCAGTCAATATTATCTACCGTTGCTACCCATACGCCTCTAAATTCGGGCCTGGCCTGCGCTGTTGTATTTTTACAAATGATAAGTAGAAAAAAAGAAGAAATTATTGCCGTGTAAAGGCACTTGTATATTTTCATTGAACAGGTTCTTAATTTGATTGCCGGATTTTATCTAATAATTGGTTGAATGTTTTTGCTTCTGATTCACTAAGTGATTTTACAATGGACTCTATATCTGTTTCATGTTTATCCAATCGCTGCAACAGTTTTCTTCCTTTATCAGTGATGGTAACATCCACCAGGCGTTTGTCTTTTTTGCTGGTTACTTTTTTAGTGAGGCCTTTCAACACCAGCCTGTCCACAATGCGGCTGGTATCGCTCATTTTATCCAGCATTCTTTCTCTTATTTGCAGGGTGGATAATGCTGTATCGCTTCCCCTCAAAATACGCAGGATGTTGAATTGCTGGGGTGTAAGATCTTCCTTATCTAAAATATGTTTGATCCTTTCGGTCGTCCAGTTGTAAGTATATACCAGGTTAACGATTGCCTTTTGGTATTCGCTTTTAAAAATTCGCTGGTTAATGTCATTCTCTATACCCATACTTCTAATTTGGTGATTTGAAAATTTGGTGATTTGATGATTTGAAAATGAAATACCAGCATTCGGCTTACCAATTGTCTTTCAAAATAATAATGCGCCCCCTATTTTCAAATCTCCAAATCAAATCATCTTCAAATTAATCTTTCCACACACTTACTCCCTCACTACAGTTGGCGCAGATGTCAATATTCTTACGGCTTTTCATCAGTTCGCTTCTAAACTGTTTGTAATTATCATTGTGCCACACTTCTTTAAAACTCTGGTTTTTTAAATTGCCCAACTGATGCAGGGCATCTTTATCAAAACAACAGGGCACCACTAATCCATCCCAGGTAATTACATTGGCATGCTGCATTTTCCAGCAGCGGTTGGCCAATTTATTTTTAGCCGTGTAGCTGCCATCCTCATTTTTTTTGTAGCGGCTAAACTTATCCGTTACCGGGATAAGGTTGTTGGGGTCTGTTTCATAATCATACACCTGCGCTGTTTTAAACCTCACTTCATCCACACCAACTTCTTTTGCCAGGCGCTTAATATCTTCCACCTGGTGTTCGTTGGGCTTTACCACTAAAAATTGAAAGAATATAAATGGCGTTTTACTATTCAATTCTTTTTTCCATTTTACAATATTCTTTGCTCCTTCTATTACCTTATCAATATTTCCACCCACCCGGTATTGCTGGTACACATCCTGAGTGGTACCGTCTATTGAAATGATCAGCCTGTCGAGGCCGCTTTCCACTGTTCGTTTTGCATTGGCATCATTAAGGTAATGAGCGTTGGTGGAAGTGGCGGTATAGATTTTTTTATCTGCTGCATATTTTACCATGTCCAAAAAATCAGGATTGAGGTAAGGCTCACCCTGAAAATAAAAGATGAGGTAAAGCAGTTCTTTGTGAATTTCGTCAATTGTTTTGCTGAAAAAATCTTTTTGTAACATGCCTGTTGGCCGGGTAAAAGCCCTAAGCCCACTCGGACATTCGGGGCAGCGGAGATTGCAGCTGGTGGTGGGTTCAAAAGAAATAGAAACAGGGTAGCCCCACTGAACCGGTTTGTTCAACAACCTGCCGGCATAAAAACTGCTCAACACTTTTACGCCATTCCAAAACCTTGCAGGAGTAAGCTTGCTCAATAAATTTATACTATCATTCCAATTAACCCGGGGCATAGCACAAAGTTAGCTGATAAGCAAGATATAATTACTTCCACAGTACCGCAGCGTAGATAATCTTTCGTAAAAAGGAAATTAATAATCTTTCAGTTGATGTAAATAAAAAGGCCGGTAATTTTATTTACCGGCGGTTTTCACTGAGGGTTTAATGCGATTTATTTTAACCGGGCTGCACTCGATTCTTGCAGTGCATCACTCATATTCTGTTCAAAATTATCAGGCACTTCTATTTTAACCGGTTTAAAAATGAGGTTATTTTTGATGAAATTTTCATAGTTGGCAAATATTACATTCAGTGCAATAAAGTTCATTACATATGCTTTGGTTTCAGCAGGCAGGTATTTTTTTATGTCCCAAAAATTGGGATTTTCTTTGCCAGACTTTTTCATAGCAGTCCAAACATTGCCCACACCACAATTGTAACTTGCCACCACCAGCAGCCAGTTGTCATCCAGGTTTTGCCGCCTGTCTCTTAAATATCTTGCAGCAGCTACAGTAGCTTTATTAAAATTCTTTCGGTCGTCTTTTTGTTTTGCTGTGGCAATTGATTTCTCTTTTGATTTTTTATTTTTCTTACACCACAATTGTTTACTTTCTTTTACTTGTGTTGCAATTTTTAATCCGTATTCTTTTGCCACCACATCCATAAATTGCCAATAGCCTACCGCACCTGCAGATGATAAGGCATTGCCATTGTAAGCAGACTCCAGTGTTAGCAATACTTTCAACTCTTCCGGTAAATTATGTTTCTTTAAAATGGCGGCGGCTTTTGGTAACAGCAGTTTCCCTTTTTTGTACATCCTTACCAGGTAATCTTTTCTTTTGGCACTGAAGTTTTCAATATAATCACTTGCCTGTTCTTCGTTGCCTTTTAATATTTCGGGAAATACCACATTGGCTTCTTTTACAAAATAATTTGCAGCGCTGTGTTTATCAACAGAAGCCAATAATTTTTTTTTGGAAGAATCAGTTCCATAAGATTGTGAAAAAGATTGCTGTGCTGTAAGAAATAATATTCCAAATAATAAATAGTGCATAAAAGCGGACTGGTGCAGAGGGACGGTTTTCTTTAGTGTCATATTTAATAATAAATGGATTTAAAACTGGGGTCGGAAAAACTAACGAAGGAAACCTAAAATTATTGCCCACCTCGGGCTGGGGTACTGTTAATATTGTATAAAAAAAAGAGAATTATTTAAAAAATAATTTTCAATTAAAAGCATTGCTGCATTTTTACAGGGTATTTAATAAACCAGTGGCAAAAAAGAAATCCCAATCAACAGCAGGCGTTATTTTATTTATTGTATTCATGTTGGCTGCAACTGCAGCGGTATTTTATTATGTTTCCAAACCAAAATTTATTCACTATCCTGCATTTGGCATTGATATCCCCGTCAGCTATTCCATACATGGTATTGATGTAAGCCACCACCAGAGCGATATTGACTGGGATGATGTGAAAGCCATGCAGATAAAAAATATACAGATCGGTTTTAGTTTTATCAAGGCTACGGAAGGTGCAGACGATACAGATGAAAATTTTAAAGCCAACTGGAAGCAGGCAAAAACAGCCGGCATTTCCCGTGGTGCCTATCATTTTTTTAATGCTACAAAAAATGGAAAACTACAGGCGCAAAATTTTATTAAAACAGTAAGACTGCAACACGGCGACCTGCCACCGGTACTGGATGTAGAACAGATTTACAGTATCAGCAAAGCTGACCTTCAACAAAGAGTAAGCGAATGGCTTACAGCAGTTGAAAAACATTATAAGGTAAAGCCGATCATTTATACCGGTGCAGATTTTTATACCAAATATTTAGCGGGCAAATTTGATGATTATCCTTTGTGGGTATCGCATTATTTTGTAAGAGACAAGCCCCGTGTTAAAAGAGCCTGGACCTTTTGGCAACACAACGAAGCCGGCCATGTAAATGGCATTGAAACCTTTGTGGACTTTAATGTGTTTAATGGCGACAGTACGGATTTTGCCAACCTGCTCATCAAATAATTAGACAAAGCTTTTTATTTCAGCAGTAAAAGCAGAACTTTAAATTTTAAACTTTTTTATGGAGCCGGAAGTAAAAGCATTTTTGCTGATGATTGTAAATTCCATTTCAATGGCAATGCTGTGGCTGCTGGCAAATATGACTGTTGGTATTTATTTTAATTATGCTTTTTTTGATGACAGTCCTTCGCTGGGTAATATTATTTTCTACCTCTTTCTTATAACAAGTTTTATTTTCCTATTTCTTTACCTCAGAAAAAAATGGAAAGGGTTTAAAGAAATTGGCGAGTAAAATTATTTTGTGTACAGATAGCACACACAAAGATTTATCCATTTTATTCTGCCATCAATTTCCTGACGGTCTCCTTTTCTTTTAACCAGTCGTAACCTTCTAAAGTAGTTTTTATAACGGTTCCTTTTTTATCTAATAAAAAAGTGGTTGGGTAAGCGTGGATGCCAAGCTCAGCCATGGTTTTTGCAGATTGCAGGAACAAAATTTTATCCGATGAAAATCTTTGACGGAACAAAATCTGTTTCTCTGCAGGCTCGTCAGAAATATATAGTACTTTAAATTTTTCTGAATTAATATTTGTTGCTAATTCATTTAACGGCTGTGTTTCTCTGGCACAGTCAATGCACCAGGTTTGGTAGCAAGATACAATTACGACACTCCCCTTAAAGTCATTGATGGTTATTTTTTGGTTGTTGTCAATGCCCGTTAACGCTGCAGCTGCAAACTTCATGGCGGGTGGAAATAACTGGCGGATATGTGATCTTCCCAACCAGGCTGCTGCCAGTAAAATAAAAAGCCCCGTTAATATTTTTTGCTTATGTTTTTTCATTTTAAAGGATTGCGGCTAACGAATGATTGGTCTTCTGCTTTGTTGAATTTTTTTAAAAAATAATTTAAAGTGAGCCTTGCTAACGGGTTGCTGATTTTTATATAATTGAAAATCTGTTTGGGCAAAGCTCCCAGGTTTGCTTTTGCTTCTCTTGCCGTTCTGCCCAGTTCCAGTTTGTTATCCCGGCGTTC
>JANMJU010000232.1:0-15628 GCA_031371545.1 Chitinophagaceae bacterium | reverse complement strand
GTTTACATTGACAGACCCTCCGGTAAAGAGACTGCCTTTTGAAACCTGTGCATGTGCTACTTGAATGAGTAAGAGGCTTACAAAAGCCAGAGTGATTTTTTTCATGTTGGTTAAGTTTTTTACCAAGAACATGAAACGGTTTTTTATGCTGCACTGCCATCAACCGATTAACAAAAATTTGTGAATAGGCGGTTTATTAAGCAATCAATTTATAAACCAACACTGCCATTACTGCACCGGTAATTGGCGCCAGCACCGGTATCCAGCTATAACTCCAATCGCTATCCCTTTTATTTTTTATGGGCAAAATAAAATGTGCCAGTCTCGATCCAAAATCACGGGCAGGGTTAATGGCATAGCCGGTACTGCCCCCTAAAGACAACCCAATAGCCAGCACCAGTAATGCAACGGGCAAAGCATCTAAAGAACCCAATTTTGATACAGGCGAACTCAAAAACAATACACCCAGCATCAACACAAATGTGCCAATCATTTCACTTAAAAAATTATAAAATGGATTTTTGATTGCAGGTGTAGTGCAAAATACAGCCAGCTTTAAATCTTTATTTTCTGTTTCATCAAAATGTTGTTTGTAACTGATCCATACCAAAAAAGATCCAAACATAGCACCCAGCGTTTGTGCAGCGATGTACAATGGCACATTGCTCCAATTGCCACTTTTCATTGCAAGGCCAATGGTAATGGCAGGGTTCAAATGTGCACCACTGGCTGCACCACTTGCATACACTCCCACAAACACTGCCATGGCCCAGCCTAAGGTTATTACAATCCATCCACTGCCATTGCCTTTTGTTTTACTCAACACCACATTGGCCACAACGCCATTACCAAGCAACAATAAAATAGACGTGCCGACAAATTCAGAAATAAATGGAGTCATGTTTTTGAGTTATGAGTGATGAATTATAAGTGAATACAATTATTATTTCTTTCATTACAATAAATAACCAGCTGCTAAATTTTTAAATGTTTTGATTTGACCATGTTCCCATGATTTATCTTTATCCATTTCACCGGCCATAATTTTTGCAACTGCTGGCGCTGCTTCTATTGCTGCTTTGGCATCTAAAAACAATAAGCGTATCCTTCTTGCCAAAATATCTTCCACTGTTATTGCCATTTCATTTTGTATCATCCACTTTACTTCTGCTTTACTGTAAGGATATTGCGGATGGATTTTTTCCTGTAATGAAATATCTTCTTCCATCATTTTTTTTATCAATGCCGCATCACTGCCGTAGATTGATAACCAGCTGTCATCATTTTTTATACAGCATCCATGCAACCGGAGGTTTTTTGTTTTGCAATCTGCCCATTTTAATCCTGCATGTTGCACTGCTTTATCCACTGCATGTTCTGCCATGCTCCGGTAGGTTGTCCATTTACCGCCAGTTACATGTATCAACCCCGAGGGCAATACCGCCACATGATGATCCCTTGGCATCACTGCTGTTTTTTTTGTATCACTGCTTTTTGCCAAGGGCCTCAGTCCGGCAAATACTGAAAGCACATCACTGTAACCAATAGCCGAATTAGCGTAGCGGTTAAAATGACTGATTACAAAATCAATTTCCGCTTTCAGTGGTTTTGGCTCGGCAACAATATTTTCTACAGGTGTATCCGTAGTGCCCAACAATAATTTATCGTGCCAGGGTATGGCAAACAACACACGGCCATCGTCTGTTTTAGGGACCATCAATCCTGCTATACCTTTAAAAAAATGTTTGTCCACCACCAAATGTATTCCCTGCGATGGAGCAATGGTTTGTTCTTTGTGCCCTTCTGCCAATTGTAATAATTCATCTGCAAATACACCGGTGGCATTAATTACAACCGTTGCTTTTATTTCAAACTGTTCATTACTTAATTCATCTTTGGCAATTACTCCTTTAATGATTTTTTCTTCTTTGATAAAACCGGTTACAGCAACAAAATTGATTACGGTGGCTCCCTGCGCTGTTGCTGTCTGTGCCAGGTTTACTGCAAGCCGGCTGTCATCAAACTGCCCGTCAAAATACAATACGCCGCCATTTAATTTTTCAGCTTCCAGGTCTGGCAGGTTTCTCAAGGCTCCTTTTTTTGATAAAAATTTTGTTGGCCCCAAACTCAATTTTCCTGACAGCAATTCATACAGCCACAGGCCAAAACCATAATACCATTTTTGCCACCACTTATAAAACGGCACAACAAACGCCAGTGTGTGACAAACATGCGGTGCATTTTTTAACAGCCTTCCTCTTTCTATCAAAGCTTCTCTCACCAATCTTATGTTGCCCTGCTCCAAATACCTTACACCACCATGCACCAACTTGGTGGCACGGCTGGATGTTCCTTTTGCAAAATCATATTTTTCTAGTAACAAAGTTTTGTATCCACGGCTGGCTGCATCCACTGCACAACCCAAGCCGGTAGCCCCGCCGCCGATGATGAGGATATCCCATTGGGAAGTATTGCGTAGTTGTTGTATGGATTTATCTCTGTGCATTCACCTCACCCCAGTTCCTCTCCTTAAAGAAAGTGGCTGAGGCTTTTACAATTTTTTAGCGTATTATATTTTATTGCAGTAACAACTGTTAATTCATCCCACCTTGCCTCTTGCCTACCTGCCTCTTGCCTACTTGCCTCTCTAGCTCCTTGCCTCTTACTTAAAAACTAATCGTTGCCTTCACCGCCTGCTCCCATCCTTTTTTTAATTGTGATCTTTCTTCCTCCAGCATGGCTGGCGAAAATGTTTTATCAATTTGCCACTGCTGTTGTATCGCATCAATGCTGGGCCAGTAGCCTACTGCAAGGCCGGCTAAATAAGCAGCCCCCAAAGCAGTTGTTTCTGTAACCGTTGGCCGCAGCACTTTGGTATTCAGCATATCACTTTGAAACTGCATCAGCAGATCATTTACCGTAGCGCCGCCATCCACTCTTAATTCTTTTATTGAAATGCCGGAATCATTTTCCATTGCCTGCAGCACATCCATGGTTTGGTAAGCAATGCTCTCCAGTGCAGCCCTGGCAAAATGTGCAGCCGTAGTGCCTCTTGTAATACCGGTGATGGTTCCCCTGGCATCCTGTTTCCAGTAAGGAGCACCCAACCCCGTAAATGCCGGAACAAGGTAAACACCACCGTTAGTATCCACCTGCCTGGCCAGTGTTTCTATTTCTGCTGAAGTTTTGATGATACCCAATCCATCCCTCAGCCATTGGGTGACAGCACCGGCAATAAACACACTTCCTTCCAGTGCGTATTGTGTAATGCCATTTACTTTCCAGGCAATGGTGGTGAGTAAATTATTATTAGACTGTACTGGTTTTTCTCCCGTGTTCATCAACATAAAACAGCCGGTGCCGTAGGTATTTTTTACCATGCCCGGTTCGGTACACAGCTGCCCAAACAAGGCTGCCTGCTGATCGCCTGCAATACCGGCGATTGGAATTTTGCTGTTGCTGAAAGCGCCGGAAGTATATCCAAAAATTTCGCTGCTGCTTTTAATCGTGGGCAGCATATTGCCCGGTACACCCAGTATATCCTGCAGTTGTCCATCCCACTGGCCGGTATTGATATTGCACAGCATCGTTCTGCTGGCATTGCTTACATCGGTAGCATGTACCGCACCGTTAGTAAGGTTCCAGAGCAGCCAGGTATCAATGGTACCAAAACACAATTGCCCCTTTTCCGCCTTCTCCCTGGCACCTTCTACATTGTCCAGTATCCATCTTATTTTGGTGCCGCTGAAATAGGCATCAATCACCAGCCCGGTACTCTGGCGAATAACATTCTCCACCTGTCTTGCTTTCAGTTCATCGCAAAAAGCGGCAGTTCTTCTGTCCTGCCACACAATGGCGTTGTAGATTGGTTTGCCTGTGGCTCTCTCCCACACCACTGTTGTTTCCCGTTGGTTGGTAATGCCGATGGCAGCAATATCCTGCGGTGTCAATCCTGCTTTGCTGATGGCTTCTGCTGCCACTCCCAGTTGTGTACTCCATATTTCCATTGGGTCATGTTCCACCCAGCCGGGCTGCGGAAAAATTTGTGTAAACTCTTTTTGTGCTGTCACAATAATGGCACCGCTGTGATCAAAGATGATGGCCCTGGAACTGGTGGTGCCCTGGTCGAGTGCAAGAATATATTTGGACATGGAAGCAATTTTGTTTTGAAGATAATGGAAAATTTACATCTTTTAAAAAGATGTAAATTTTATCCGGGAACAAAATATGAAACATGGGATTTTACGGATTACTACAGAAATTTTTTAGACTATAAGTTTTACTTCACCCTCCCCTGCTCTTCCTCCGAAGCAGTGCTGCGTTCTCTTTTTTCTTTCAATTTATTGTTGCCAAAATTATAAGAATAAAGAGCTGTTCCGCCGGCAGCAGTGATGCTGATTTTTATATTCATGACCATGCGGTCTATCTTCTTTTCTGGCATTGGCTTTCGGATAAGATGCATCACTGTATCATCCTTACAATTTCATTTATTTCAACAATCTATTTTCTTTTGCTCCGCAAAATTCAGCAACATCTTTTGTCAACTTAATTTTAAAAATTATCTTTAAAATAATATTTACCCAATTTGACTACAGCCACTTCCTTACAACCATCACAATTTTCCAAACTGCAGATACGCATTGCGGTATCGGTTTTCTTTTTTTGCCAGGGCGTATGCTTTGCCACCTGGGCAAGCCGGATACCGGATATTAAAACATCACTCCATTTAAGCGAAGCAGCACTGGGCAGCATCCTGCTGGGTTTGCCCTGCGGACAATTATTGACGATGCCTTTCAGCGGCAGAGCCGTCACAAGGTTTGGCAGCAAAAAAGTATTGCGGTTAGCAATTTTATTTTACGCATTGGCACTTACCAATATTGGCCTGGTAACAGCTTCCTGGCAACTGGCACTCTGCCTTTTTACATTTGGCGTGTGTGGCAACATGTGTAATATTTCTGCCAACACACAGGCCGTAAATGCAGAGGCTTTATTTGGCAGGCCAATCATGTCTTCCTTTCATGGAGTGTGGAGTACGGCTGGTTTTACCGGGGCGCTGGTTGGTTCGCTGATGATGAAACTGCAACAAAGTCCCTACACACATTTCTGGATTGTTGCCGGTGTAGTAATGATTTTGACTTTGGTGTTTAATAAATATTTACTGGTCACCGCTGTAAGTAAATCGGCTGCTTCGTTTAAGCGTATGCGTAAGCCGGATGCCTTGTTGCTCAAACTTGGCATCATTGGTTTTTGCTGTCTCAGTTGCGAAGGCTGTATGTTCGACTGGAGTGGTGTTTATTTTAAACAGGTGGTAAAGGCCGAGGGTTCGCTGGTGTCGCTGGGTTATGCATCTTTTATGGTCATGATGGCCACAGGCAGGTTTGTGGGTGATAAACTGGCGGAGAAATTCAGCAGAAAAAAAATGGTGCAGGTTAGTGGCGTACTTATTTTTTGTGGTATGATGATCGCTGTTTTGTTTCCTTATTTAGTTACTGCCACCATCGGATTTTTAATCGTTGGCTTTGGTGTCAGTACCATCATTCCTTTGCTGTACAGTACAGTGGGTAAGTCGGCTCTTGAACCCAAGGGCATTGCCATTGCCACTGTTTCCAGCATCAGTTTTTTAGGATTTTTAATGGGGCCTCCGCTGATTGGTTACATTGCCCAGTTAGCAGGTTTACAATATTCATTTATGACGATTGCCTTGCTGGGTCTGGGTATCAGCCTGATGATAAGCCGGGTGAAAGAGATTGAATAATTTTTTGAAAAATATTTTCACTGCTGCCGCTTCGCTAAAATATCTTTTATAATTTT
Source organism: Chitinophagaceae bacterium (assembly GCA_031371545.1). Classification (GTDB taxonomy): domain Bacteria; phylum Bacteroidota; class Bacteroidia; order Chitinophagales; family Chitinophagaceae; genus Ferruginibacter. Next base: position 9,817 of record JANMJU010000232.1, on the reverse strand, counting down.
CACCGCATGTTCTCTTGAGTTTTCTATAAACAGGCTGTGAGTATCCATGCCACCACAAATTACTCCGGCAAGATAGACACCTCTAATATTGGTCTCATGTGTATCGTCATTATAAACAGGCGTACGGTTTTCATTATCACTTAAACCTACACCCAATTTTTCAAGAAAAGACAGGTTGGGCTGGTATCCTGTGGCAGCAATCACAAAATCATTTGGAACTGCAACGATACCTTCTGCTGTTTTAATTAATACTTCGTGTTCATTTATCTCATGAATAGAGGAATTAAAATAAGCTTTGACAGAACCTTCTTTAATCCTGTTTTCAATATCTGGCTTCACCCAATATTTCACTCTTCTGCCAATCACATCTTCTCTTATTACCATCGTTACTTCGGCACCCTTGCGCCAGGTTTCCAATGCTGCATCCACTGCCGAATTATTGGCTCCTACTATCAGTACTTTTTGAAAAGCATAGAAGCTGGGATCTTGATAATAGTGAGTTACTTTGGGCAGTTCCTCTCCTTTTACATTCAGCAAAAAAGGGATATCGTAAAAACCAGTTGCAATGATTATTTTTTTTGCTTTGTAATTTTCCTTCGACGTGATAACGCTAAACTCATCTCCTTCCTTACTCGTATTTTTTACTTCTTCAAATAAATGTAGATTAAGATTGAAGGCAACAACTGCCCTGCGGTAATATTCCAGTGCTTCATTTCTGCTGGGCTTTGGATTGTTGCTTACAAAAGGAATATTACCAATCTCCAGTCTTTCGGAAGTGGAGAAGAAAGTCATGTTAACAGGATAGTGGTACAATGAATTTACAAATGCGCCTTTTTCTATTACCAGGTGCGACAGTCCTGCTTTCTGTGCTTCTATGCCACAAGCCAAACCGATAGGGCCGCCACCAATGATAATAATGTCGTAAATAATATTTTTTGCCATGACGGCAAAACTAAATGAATGGGATGAAATGGAAGAAACTATGCAAAGAAGTTTCCTGCAATTATTCCCTTTATTCCATCACGTTGTGCCTGTGCTGATTCATTTGCATTATAGATCATTTTCAGTAAATTTGTTTGTCAATAAATTATTATGAGTATTACAGAACAAATAGTAACAGATAAAAAAGGGAAACCATTCGCTGTACAAATTCCTATGAATCAATATAAAAAACTGGTGGCACTAGCAGAAGAAATGGAAGACATTAAAGCTTATGACAAGGCTATGAAACGCAAGCTAGATTTCATTCCATTTGCTGAGGCAGTAAAAGAATTGAAAGTCAAAAGAAAGAAATAATGTACCAGCTTGTTATTGATCGCAATGCCCAAAAACAATTGGGCAAAATTCCTCCCCCACATTTTAACCGTATTGTAAAAGCTGTCAATGGTCTTAGCTCAGATCCCCGGCCAACGGGATACAAGAAATTAACAGGGAGATCTGGTTACAGGATCAGGGTTGGGGATTATCGTATTATTTATACTATTGAAGATAATATCCTTACTATTTTCATAATTGATATCGGGCATAGAAAAGACATTTACAAATAAGTGCTTTTCATCCCACTACACCTTAGTCTTATTTCAATTGTAAATTACACGTCTGCAGATATTGTTTCAATAAAATCAATTAGCTTAATTTCACGTCCTTAATTTTTATTATTAAAAACGAAGCAATGAAATTTACAGCACAACAAATAGCCGGATTGATCCATGGCAAAATAGAAGGTAATGCGGATGTTAGTGTGAGCAAATTATCCAAGATAGAAGAAGGTGTTCCGGATTCCATTTCTTTTTTATCCAATCCAAAATATAACCAGTTCCTGTACCATACACAAGCATCAATCGTAATAGTGGAAGATAGCCTGGAACTTACTGCAGCCGTGGCTCCTACGCTTATAAGAGTGGCAAGTGCGGCCACTGCATTTGCCACTTTACTGGAAATGTACAACCAGGTAAAACTGAATAAAAAAGGGATTGCCAAAATGTGCAGTATATCAGCCTCAGCCACTTTGGGCAATGATATTTATGTAGGAGATTTTGCAGTAATTGGAGAGAATGTGGCAATTGGAAATAATGTAAAAATTTATCCGCAGGTATACATCGGCGATAATACTGTAATTGGCGACAACACAACTTTATTTGCCGGTGTAAAAATTTATTCTGAAACAGTAATCGGAAAAAATTGCATCATTCATTCCGGCACAGTAATCGGCAGTGATGGCTTTCGTTTTAATCCTGAGAGTGATGTAAAAAAAGTTCCGCAGATTGGCAATGTAATTATTGAAGATGATGTGGAACTGGGTGCCAATTGTACCATTGACAGGGCAACACTTGGCTCAACTATTTTACGCAAGGGAGTAAAGTTTGACAACATGATACACATAGCCCACAATGCAGAAATTGGCGAGGGCACTTATTTTGCTGCACAAAGCCTGGTAGGTGGTTCTACCAAAGTGGGAAAAAATTGTATGATCAGCGGACAGGTAGGTATGGTGGGGCATTTAACCATTGCCGACAACACTTCAATGACAGCCCAAACAGGCATCTCCAAGAGTATTACCAAGCCTGGTGAAACCTACATGGGCTCTCCTGCATTTGAAATAAGTAAGTACCGCAAAATTTATATTCATTTCCGCAATCTTGATAAACTGGTACAAAGGGTGGATGAACTGGAAAAAGGACAGCAGGATAAATTGTAATAAACGGGAAGGTTTTGATTTATGATAATACTTATTATAAATCTTCTTATCAATCCGTTAAAATATTCACCGCTAATTTATTGCTGCCTGTTGGCATGATTTTATCCTTTATGGTTGATGAAAAATATTTTTCATCAACCATAAAATTAATCAGCATGTCAATAAATCTTTTAGAAACAATACAACAAAATTTAGGCTACCCGGCATTGCAAAAGATAGATCCCAATACGCAACAGGTAGTGGAAGATACCACCACACCGGATGAAGATAAATTTAGCCAGGCAGCTATCCCCGCTGTGCTTACTGCCTTGTATAAGTATGTGCAGTCAGATGATGGGGCAACAGATTTTTTACGGGGCGATTCTTCTACAAACTGGGTAAGCAAAATATTTCTTGATAATAAAAAAGAAGTGGTGCAAACCATTTCATCTTATTCCAAACAATCTGGCGAAGACCCTGTTTCAAAAATGAACGCCATTGCCGGCGAAGCAGTGAAACTGGTAAAAGAAAATATACCTGCCGATGCAGGAGTGAAGGAAGTAAAACTTTTTTTCAGCAACCAACGAAATATTATTTTACTGTACCTGCCTGCTGCATTAAATATGGGGGAGCTGCTGCATGATAACACACTGGACGATAATACCAATAAAATGGAAGGGCCCATCTCCAGTTTAATGCACAGCATTGGTGCTGCATTTTCTACTCCGGTTACAGAAGAAGAAAATAAATAAACTACTGGTTCAATATAACCGGAAGAATTTTCGCTATTCCTGATTTTTTATTTCCGGCCATATTTTATCAGCTTTCTTTATCAGTTGCTGCTGATCTTTTAGCCAAAAGCCCTGTACTTTTTTATTATAGTTAAAATATAGTTTATGCCCTACAATTGTCCAGGTATCAATCTCCGTGGGGGCTTTATGTCCCTCTGATGTACCGTAGGCACAATAACCGCCATATTGAGGGGCATACTTTTCAGGTGCTGTTTTAAAAGCATCCAGGTGTTCTTTATTTGCAAACAGCCAATTGGTATTTTGCCAGGTGTATGTAAATTCTTGATTGCCTTTCACTGCACTGCTATCAGTAAAAAAAGCTACTACATCATATCCATGAATAGCCTTGCCACTGGAATTAAAAACGGTTGCTTTTTGGGCAAAGCCTGCAATAACTATTAAAAAACAACAAGCCCCTAACATTGATAATTTTTTCATCTGTATATTTTTCTATTGATACGGTGATTTATATAATCCCTTACAATTAAGTGTGATTAATTTTTCGTTTGCAGATGAAATAATATTTTACCCAAGCAAAAGGAATTTTAGATTTATGCAAAAGTGTTCGATACACCAGGAAATGCACTTGCTTTTTTGCACAACAAAATGTGCATTACGATGTGCCAAACAAGTGCAAAACAACAAGCCAAAAAATTTGCAACTGCTTTGTTGCCAACATACCTTTACATCACAATAAGAGAGCAGAAATTTTGGAAACAAAACGTAAGTTTTCTGAAGGTTACAAATGATCTGTAAAAAGATGAAATGTAGCCACGAAACCATCGGGTTAGTAAGTATAAAAGTGCAAACTGATATATAAACAAAGCTTGATGGTTTTTTTATTTGCATCATACTCTACTCTACCCATTTTGACTTTTTCCACCTAAATATTTCAATTAATTTTCTAGAAAAATTCTATTCCATTTTCTGAAATCAGCTTAAATAAACTATTTTCATACAAACAAATCAGCATGAAAATAAAGCTAACCAGTGTGATGGTAAACAACCAGGAAAAAGCACTTCAATTTTATACATCAATATTGGGCTTTGTTAAAAAGCAAGACATCCCCATGGGCGAATTCAAATGGCTCACTGTGGTATCACCTGAAGGGTCGGATAATATTGAATTGCTGCTTGAACCAAATGCAAACCCGGCGGCAGTTGTTTTCCAGCAAGCTCTTTTTGAACAAGGCATTCCTGCCACCGCTTTCCAGGTAGATGATACTCAGCAGGAATACGAAAGGATGACATCATTGGGTGTAAGTTTTACTGTAAAACCAGTACAGGCAGGCCCCGCCACCATTGCGGTTTTCGACGATACCTGCGGCAACCTGATACAGATTTACCAGGTATGATAAATACAAAAATATTTTTGACAGCACCTTAAAATAATTGCTTGTAATCTCTGGCAACTCCTGTAAAACATTTCTATTAAGCTATCTCCCTGAAAAACTAACGCAAAATAAACCCTCCATTTATTTTAAAAGCTGGATAAAATCATTATTTTGTTCTGCCTCTCCTTCCACTTGTAAAAAAATTCCGTCCTGCCAATTTAGTAACCCCTAAAAAGCAAACCCATGCTCCGTAAATTAATCATTAATGGAAGTGAGAACGATATTGCCAGTAACAATTCCCCCTTCGAGGGTTTTGAACTGGTAAAGTCAGTAACAGTAAGCAACACCCGTAGCCTTGGCTCCCGAAAAGAAATTGAAGTACACAATGAGGATGACATTGTAGAAATAAAATTTGAAGACAGCAGCACCTGGATTGGTAATGCCACCGAGTTCCAGGAAATATTTAACCTCACCGGCAAAAGAGGAATAGATGAAGATGGATTTGAAGTACCCACAGCCCTGCAAACCACCAGCGACCGGAACATCATACAGGATCTTGCCATTAATGTTTTCAATTTCTTTAAGAAAAAACAAACTGCCATTGTAGGAAATGCAGTGCATGAACTGGCACAAAAAGTAGAAGATAAAGTACAGCCACAACCGGGTCTTTTTTTGCTGGACAATGCAATGAGAAAAAAAATTGCCGGCACCATCACTGAAGTAAACAAACCATTTTTATTATTTATACACGGCACCAACTCCAATACAGAAGGGGCTTTTGGTGCATTGACAGATAACCGGCAGTATGGCCTCTGGAATTATATTACTTCCACCTATGGCGACAATATTTTAACCTTCGATCATAAAACTTTTACTCAATCACCTTTGCAAAATGTGGTGGATTTACTGCAGCAGTTACCTTCTAATTGTACCCTTCATTTAATCACCCACAGCCGTGGTGGTTTGGTGGGAGATATACTGGCAAGGTGCAGTTCGTCAAATACCAACGTTGGTTTTAGTGATGTAGAGATGAATCTTTTTGCTGATGGAAGTGAACATAAAAAAAACATGGCCGAAATTAATGCGTTGACAAAAAAGAAAAATATTACCGTATCAAAATTCATCAGGGTGGCAAGCCCTTCGATGGGAACATCGTTGCTGGCAGACAGGCTGGATCATTACCTCAACACGATTTTAAATTTCATCGGCATCAGCACCGGCATTGCTGCCAACCCGGTGTATGCAGGTGTAAAATCATTACTGGCAGAAGTAGCCGCCACCAAAAGTAATGTAGATGTATTGCCGGGCATTGAAGCAATGGTACCTGATTCGCCATTTATAAAAATGCTGAATAACCCGGCCAATATTATTGAAGCACCACTTACTGTAATCTCCGGCAACTGCACCCTTCATGCAGAACTGAAAGCCCTGCTGGTGATTTTAACCAAGCTGTATTTCAGGCGCAAAAATGATATGGTGGTGGATACTTGGTCCATGTATTTTGGTACACCGAGAAAAAAAGATATTTGGTTTTTCTTAGATGATGCAAAAGGCACCGACCACATTCATTATTTCCGCAGCAAAGATTCGCAGGATGCGATGGTGAGGGCATTGAGTGCCGCCACGGATGTGATAGTTGGTTTTAAAACTTTGCAGGAAGCAGATATTTCCGATGCCAACAGGAATGCTGCATTGCCATTCATTACATCAGAAGTAAAAATGGATTTGGGTAAAATTACCGGCACTAAACCAATCGCTATTATTCTGCCCGGCATTATGGGCAGCAATCTGTACAGGGATGAAGATAAAGTGTGGGTTGACTTTTGGAGTTTTGTAAAAGGTGATTTAATAAAATTAGACATCACTGCAGACAACATCAACGCTACTTCACTCATGGGAAGCAGCTACCGGAAGCTGGCAAAATATTTATCCAATAAATATGATGTACTGCCCTTTGCATACGACTGGAGAAAATCATTAACCGATGAAGCAAAAAAACTGGATGATACCATTAAAATATTACTGACAAAAAAACAACCTATTCATATTATTGCACACAGTATGGGTGGTGTATTTTTCCGGGAATTTATTTTAGGTGGATCACAATGGCAGGCATTGAACAATTCGCCGAATTTTAAATTGTTATTTCTTGGTGCTCCACTGGGAGGTTCCTTCTTAATTCCAGAAACACTGAGCGGCCGTGGCGGCAATATCAGCAAGCTCAGCATGATCGATTTGAAACATGGCAAAAAAGAATTGCTTCAGATATTTTCTCAATGCCCCGGCCTTTATCACTTACTACCGCTGAGCAGTACCCCGTATGATTTTTCCAAAGCAAAAACATGGCAGGACCTGATAAGCAATTCACAAAACATTGGTACGCCGCCAGGCAATGATGTATTAAAAGCTTATACCAATTTCAGGGATAATATCCTCAACAACAAAAATAAAATTGATTACAAAAATATCATTTACATAGCAGGAAAATCAGATGCCACCACTGCCACTTATGAAATTGTGGAAAATGGGAGAGACAATGGCGTAGTGTTTAAAAGTACTGCAGAAGGAGATGGCAGTGTAACCTGGGCCAGTGGCATACCAGATGAACTGATACAGCGAAATGCAGTGTACTACTGCAATACAGAGCATGGCGAACTGGCCAATGAACCGGATATTTTCAACGCCTTTACAGAGTTATTAGAAACAGGCAATACTTCCCTGCTAAGTAAAACGCCACCGCTATCAAGAGGAGGCAGCCAGTTAACTGATAACCCTAAATTTGAAATTGTTTCGGTAGATGCAGGCAATATTGAGAAAGTGGCAATGGGGGTAAAAAAGACAGAGAAAGAAATTACCACCGATACGCCTTTAAAAATAACCATGAGCAATGGCAACCTCGCCAGCTCACAATTTCCGTTGCTGACAGGGCATTTTAATAAGGATGGCATCATGAGTGCAGAGAAAGTATTAGACAGTTGTTTTAATGGAATGCTGAGAGAAAAACATGCGTTGGGTATTTACCCCGGAAGGGTTGGCAGCAGTGAAATATTCCTTTCTTATACATCATCACCCAAAGGTGCTGTGATTGTGGGGCTTGGCGAGCTGGGAGAATTAAATGGCTATCAACTGGAGCTGAGTGTAACCCAGGCAATAAGTAAATATTTACTGGAACTGAGAGACTTTGAGGCATTAAACAAAGAAGAATTCAACAATATTTTTCAGGCAGGCATTGGCATTTCTGCATTGATAGTAGGTTGTGGTTATGGAGGCCTCAGTATTGAAAGTTCACTCAAAGCAATTGTACTGGGAATAAAAAAAGCTAACAACAGTATTGAAGGTTTAAAAAGTAATTCGTTAAGAAAAATTGAGACAGTTGAATTTGTAGAGTTGTATGAAGACCGCAGCCTGCAGGCATTTTACACTTTAAAAAAATTAGAAGCTGATCAGCATTTAAATATTGTGTTGCCTTACAACAAAATAAAAAAGCTGCCAGGCTCCAGGAAAAGGGTACCGTTGGATTATCAGCAGGACTGGTGGCAAAGGGTATCAGTTGCGGTAGAAACAAATCCTTCCTATTGTCTCAAATTTAGTGCCTCCACAGGTTCGGCCCGTGAAGAGGTACGCAACCTCAGCAGCAACCCGGTCATCATTCAGCATTTTATTGATAAAATATCCGACGAGGATAAATGGACACCACAATTAGCCAAAACAGTTTTTGAATTACTGGTGCCAAATGATTTTAAAGACTCGGTAAGAAACCAGTATAATATTTTATGGAAATTAGATAAATACTCTGCCGCTTTTCCATGGGAATTGCTGCAGGACAGCGCCACACAAAGCAAACCATTGTGTGTAAATGCAGGAATGATAAGGCAATTAGCTACTGCCGATTACCGTACACAGATCAAACGTTCTTATGCCAACAATGCCCTCGTAATTGGTGACCCCGCCCTGGAAGGATATGCAGAGCAACTGCCTGGTGCAGCAGAAGAAGCAAGAAAAGTAAGTGATATTATTGGCGGCAATGAATTTAATGTGACCACTGTAATCAATAAAGACTTTGCAGATAATTTGCAGGCATTGTTTCAGGATGAATATAAAATGATCCACCTGGCGGGGCATGGTTATTTCAAACCAGAAAAGCAAGATGCAGAATGTAAGCAAACCATAGCCCCCGAAGGAGGAATGGTGATTGGCAAAGGTATTTTCTTAACCACCAAAGAAATAAACCAGATGAGCCAGGTGCCTGAATTTGTTTTTGTAAACTGTTGCTTCCTTGGCAAAACGGATGGTGCTACAGAAGCGTTATCACAGCAGCATTATAAGCTGGCAGCCAACTTGGGCGTGCAGTTGATTGAAATGGGTGTTAAGGCGATTATAGCAGCAGGCTGGGCAGTGGATGATAACTCTGCATTATTATTTTCAGAAACATTTTACAAAGAAATGTTTGCCGGTGCCACTTTTGGCGATGCTGTTCAGCGGGCAAGAAGCGAATGTTTTGAAAAATATCCTAACAACAATACCTGGGGTGCCTATCAATGTTATGGCGATCAGTTTTATAAATTCACCACTCATTCCTCCACAAAAAATAAAACTTACAGTTATATTTTGCCAATGGAAGCAGAAGTGGATTTGGGTAATCTTTACAACAGGGCAACAGATGGCAGGCATGAAACAGAAACAGTAATTGCAGAGCTGAAAGACATCAGCAAAGCAATAGATAAATCTGCCATTAGAAACGGGGCTATCACCGAACTGGAAGTAAAAATATTAATAGCGGTGAATAAACAGGATGCAGCCATTGCCAAAATAAATGACCTGATGAAATTTGAAGAAGCAGACTATACCGTCAATACATTGGAAAACTTGTACGGTCTCAATATTAAAGTTTCTAAAAATTCAACTGAAAAAACAGCCGCCGATATACAGGCCATCATTGATAACTTTTCTTACCTGCTAAAAATTGGAGATACCAGCCAGCGGCATTTGCTATTGGGTATGGCCAATAAAATTCT
>JANMJU010000211.1:0-1882 GCA_031371545.1 Chitinophagaceae bacterium | reverse complement strand
GCAAAGATTACAGCAGAGAATACACTTGCTCGCGGCGCGGCGAAAGAAAAACTTTCGCACAGCCAGAGCAATACGCTCTACGAGACGGGCGACCCCATCGCGTTTTTACTGCTGTTTCATTTTGTGCAAATGCCTGTGCTTTCTCACAACTCAATAAAAAAAAATGAAAACCTTTCTTGCTCAGCCCCTGCAAATAAGGAATTACCTGGCTCTGTCCCAGGGGGTCAGTCATTCCATCATACGATATGAAAAGTATTTTCTTTTGCATTTTTTTGTTAGCGATTATTTTCTTCCAGCCACCAGTGCAATACTATTATCAGCCAAAGCCTGTTGAATAAATGATCTGTGCCGTTTAAATATTGTTCTCTTATTTTTTTTACGACAGCCACATTCACCACATTGTATTTACTGATGATTTCTTCGGATGTGTATTTGTCAAGTAAATATTTTAAATCAGTTTTCAACCATTTTGCCAGCGGAATACTAAAGCCCCATTTGGGCCGGTCAAAAATTTCTTTGGGCACATAATCATACAGCACTTCTTTCAGTAAATATTTCATCGTTCCATCTTTCATCTTCAGCTCAGGCGCTACATTGTAAGCAAATTCTACCAGCCGGTAATCCAGCAACGGCACCCTGCTTTCTAAAGAATATTGCATACTGGCTCTGTCCACTTTCACCAGCAGGTCATCTTTCAGGTAATGATTAAAATCCCAAAAAGACTGCCGCTCTGCTGCAGATAAATTTCTTGCCATTGCAGGTTGTGCATTGATAGCTGTAAAATCAAAGATTGGATCCACCAGCAATGACTGCAACTCCTGCTCTTTAAAATAATATTGCTCCTGCGAAAAAATATGGGTACTGATATTTCGCCTGCTGGGGTAGTCATACAAGTTACCGGCACGCTGGTATTTATTCCCCATCAGTTTAGAAGCAGCATACAAAGGTGCTTTCACTAAAGGCACCAAAGGATTTGACAGCCGCTTTGCCCATTCATACATGCCATACCCATGAAACAATTCATCACCACCATCACCACTTAAGGCTACTGTCACATGCTTTCTTGCAAGGCGGCTCACCATCATCGTAGGAAAGGCAGATGAATCTGCAAAAGGTTCGTCATACGCAGGAATTAATTTATCAACCAATTCCATTACTTCTTTTTCCTTCACTGCAAATTCATGATGGTCTGTTTGCAAATGTTCCGCTACCTGTTTTGCAAATTTCGATTCATTGTATTTGCCATCATCAATTGCAATGCTGAAAGTTTTTATTTTATCACTGCCCGAAACCTTTGCTGCGATGGCGGTTACAAGGCTGCTGTCAATACCGCCACTTAGAAAAGTGCCAATCGGCACATCACTGATCAATTGCTTCTCCACTGCATCCAGCAATAAATCATTCAATTGTTTTTTTGCAGACAACTCATCACTTATCACTGTTGACTGTACGACATCCTGTAATTTCCAAAACGGCGTAATACTTTTTGATAAATTTTTAAATGAAGCAGCCTGCAATTCTATCTGTACATAATGAGCCGAAGGAAATTTATAAGTGTCATTATAAATTGTCAATGGCTCAGGTATAAAACCCAAATGCAAAAAATAGGGAACTGCTACCCGGTTAACCGATAACTGATCACCCATCACTTTTTTCACCACTTTCAATTCAGAAGCAAACACTAAATTGTTTTCATCTGCATAATAAAATAAAGGCTTGATGCCAACATGATCCCTGCAAAGTGTTATTGTTTTTTCTCTGTTATCATAAATAGCAAAAGCAAACATCCCATTCATCACTGCAAAACAGGAAGGGCCTTTTTGTACAAACAGTTCCAGTATCACTTCCGTATCAGAACTTGTTTTTAGGGAAGCACCTTTAT
>JANMJU010000164.1:0-6555 GCA_031371545.1 Chitinophagaceae bacterium | reverse complement strand
CGTAAATTACCTTTACGGGCTCCACCAGTTCCTTTTTGTTTGTGCAATTTCTTGGATGAACCGTGAACTTCAGCCCTTGTTTTTACTTTGTGTGTTCCCTGACGTTGAGCTGCCAAATATTGCTTTACTGCTAAGTAAACAACATGGTTATTTGGTTCTGCACCAAAAATCTCTTCGGGCAATTCTATTGTCCTGCCTGTTTTTGCGCCTTGTATATTTAAAATATCTACTTGCATGATTATTCAAATTATTTTCTGTGTCAGTAACACAAAAAGGTGATACTTACTTTTGTATTAAAACGATTGAACCATTATGGCCTGGAACAGAACCACTGATTAAGATGTAATTCTTTTCAGGGAAAATTTTCACTACTTTCAATCCTTTCATGTTCACCCTGTCCTGACCCATACGGCCACCCATTCTCATTCCTTTAAATACCCTTGACGCATCAGATGAGTTACCAATAGAACCCGGCGCCCTTGAACGGTCATGCTGGCCATGAGACTGTCCGCCCACACCATGAAAACCATGACGTTTTACAACACCCTGGAAGCCTTTACCTTTGGTAGTTCCTATTACTTCAACTTTATCACCTTCGGTGAAAATATCTACGGTAATGGTTTCACCAACGTTTTTATCTGATTCGCTATCGCGGATTTCTTTAACTACTTTTTTGGGAGAGGTCTGTGCTTTGGCAAAGTGGCTGATCTCAGCTTTGTTGGAGTGCTTTTCTTTTTTATCGCCAAATGCAATCTGGAGTGCATTGTAACCGTCTGTTTCAACAGTTTTCTTTTGTGTGACTACGCATGGACCTGCTTCGATGATGGTAACAGCAGTTTGCTTTCCCGTTACATCAAAAACACTGGTCATGCCAATCTTTTTTCCAATAATACTTTTCATTGTATCTTTTTTATATCCAGCGCTCCTTCAAGTTTGATAAACTCAATCTGATAAGGAGATGGATGTTCAATATTTTATTTAAGAACTAACCTTTTGCCTGCTTCTTCAAACTCAATATGACAGAGCTCAATCGAAACGGTTCATCAGGCCTTAATCTCAACATCTACACCACTTGGTAAGTCAAGCTTACTCAGAGCGTCAACCGTACGGCTGCTGCTGGTGTAAATGTCTAACAAACGCTTATGTGTACACAATTGGAACTGCTCTCTTGCTTTTTTATTTACGTGAGGAGCCCGTAATACAGTGAAAATCTTCTTATGTGTAGGCAATGGAATGGGTCCAGTAACTACAGCACCTGTGCTACGTACAGTTTTTACAATTTTTTCAGCTGATTTGTCAACCAGGTTGTGGTCGTAAGACTGTAATTTTATTCTGATTCGTTGTGACATATTTAAAGAACTTTAAACTTTCGTTTTTTTAATTTGGAGTGCAAAGGTAACGGGTACAAATGAAATAGCAAAGATTTTTAGAAAAGAATTTTAAAGAATTTTTATTTAATGTCTTCATCTGCATAATTTTAAGACATTTTCTATCCCCACTGATATTCAATATTAGCAGATCTAAGCTATTTCAAGGAAGGCTGAGCCTGTATTTGAGCTTCCGGTGAATATTTCCGGCATTTAAAAAATAGTGAATCCCCCCAATTGGGGGGATTCACTATTGATCAGGTCTCGTGGCACTGATGCTGATAAAACTTACCAGTAAGGGTGTAACCGGGATAAGTTTTTATTGAAGTTGATAGATAGCCGTATAAGAACAAAAATCATTTAACCCAAAATTCTTGAAGCAAAATCAGAATGCAAACTGATTTTAAAAAATGCAGCCAGCCCCAGGCAAATACCTGTGGCGCTTACCGCTGCCGCAAAATATAGCAACCATTTTTTTTGGGTGAGTGAGGCAATACCCAGCATGGCAATTGAAATTGTAAGCAAGGCATCTGTCATGTCAAACTGATCATCAAAAAGATTGATGTCATCGTATTCTTTTTGAAAACCTTCTGCCTGTTTTTTGATAACTGCTTTTTCTGTTTCGTAACGGGCAATTTCATTTTCATATTTTTTTATAACACTATCGCTGCCCGGTGCAGTTTGCAGTTTTAAAATCTGTAATGAGTTTTGTGCGATAGATTCTTTTGTACTCTTGGCCTGGAAATAACTCCATGCATCAATTGAATGTGCCTGCGCCTGCGACATTGCCTGCACAATATTTCCATCTTTAACATTGCACAGCGCCATAAAAGTGGCGGTGATGGCTACAAAGAGTGCCACCCTTGAATTGATTTTGTTTTCGCCTGCTTTTTCTAAAGGCTCCTGCATGGCTTCATTAATGTCTGACATGGTATTAACCTGTTGGTGTTTCACCACAATGTATAATAATTCTTTTTGAAATTTTGGCTGTTAACGATTGCTTTACCTGTTGTCGGATAGTTCGGGAGTGTTTCATCTTTTTGTCTTCACCCAGCATTGATGCAACCTGTATCAGTTTTTATTTTACAAGGCGCAAATTATCTGCACTATTGAATATAAACTCTTGGCGGTATTCACTTTGTTTACCGATTATGAAAGCAACAAAATCCGGGTTCTTTATAATATCATCCGTTTCCATTTTTCCATACTTTTCATAAAAGTCACGGTCTGCCATTGTACAGGAAAGAAACTCCAGGAATTGCTTTTTCTTATAAGTCTCTTCAAGCTCATCACATTCATCACTTAATTCATCGCTTAATAAAAACTCCGGCTCTTTAAATTTACCCCTGCCTCCGCCACCAACCTGGAAAGCGCCACATTCCGGCACCTGTACATAACCATGAATACAAATTTTAAGAAGCAGCCCCTTTACAAGTTCAGTGCCTGGGTAGTCATCGGCGCTACATATAGTATTTGAACCTAAGGATACCAGCTTTGCCAGTTCCCTGTATTCTTCGGATGTGAAAGAAAGAGTAATTTGTTTCATCAGGAAAAAATTTCTTTTAAGTAAAAAATGATTACCAAAATAAAAAATAGTATTGACAGAAACGAAAAGGTTATTACTATTTTTTCAACATTGGCAAATGCTGAATACAAATGCAGCTATAATGAACAAGCCTTGAGTTGGTAAACTCTGGACAGGGTTTCATCTTTTTTTATTTCGGCAATAATGCCAGTAACTATTATTTTTTATTGAACACTAAGAAGCTGTTTGAGTTAATTAAAATATTTACCCTATTGCATAATTAAAGTTCAAAAAAGGTATGCCGTACAAGGGAGTGACACAACGATGACGCCACAAAGAACTAAAGCTGGTATCAAAAATAATTAACTCAAACAGCTTCTAAAGCAAAAAAATCCTACTGCTTTTTAGAAGTCTAAACAAATACAGGCTGTGCGCCGATATTGTTCTTATTGACCAACATCATCAACTGCACTCGGTATTTAAAAAAGTAAAATGGGGTACGCTTCGGTTGTTGGTCAACATACTTCGACTACACTTAGTACCAACAAGGGCCTTCCTGAAAACGGGGATAGGGTAAATATTGATCGGGATGGCTTTCCTGAAAACGGGAATAGGGTAAATATTGATTTGTGTTTACGGATTTGCCGATGATGAGTAGCGGCGAGTCCTGCTGGCTGGCACACATGGCTATGGCAGAGACTTGCCTGGGAAATTTATAATTTAAAGGGATACACGGAGCAGAAGGAGACCTGGGCAAGATGGATATTTAAAAAATAAAATGGGGTACGTTTCAGTTGTTGGTCAACAAGACCAATAACTGCCTTGGGATAGCTGGATACTTTTAATGACATACCAACAAAGACCCAGCGGTATTGCAATAGTTGGTGTAAATAATTTGGCAGATCATCCACTCTGGCAGCAGGTTGGGAAACCTGCGCCAGAGTGGGGAATTTTTATATGCCTGGAAGAATAGGGAAGGTATTTGCGCCAATAGCAGGGAATAGGGATAAACTCAACACATAACTGTTACCCTTAAAAAAGTAGCTTCAATAGAAGTGGTATTTGCTGCAGTACTTTTATTTTGGCTGCTAAACAACGTTTCCAATTCATGCTGCAGTTCCAAAGCCTTTCCATTTTTTTCTGCTGCTTCAAAAGCATTCATAGTGGGGCCATAATAGTTTTTAAAATTGCTGACGAGTTCTGAAGTAGAATAAGCTGTATTAAATGTAAACGTATCCCTTACAAATGAAATATTTTCTTTTGCTATGCCGGCATTTACAAAACGTTCTATAACATGCTCCTCTACACCCCACAACATCGGGCTGATGAAACCTTCTGGTGGTGGCGGTGTGTAGGCAGCACTGGTCTTTAATATTTGCGCCACCAGTGTTGGGTCGCCAGGTATCCAGTTGCCCATCACTATACATCCACCCGGCTTGGTTACCCGTACCATTTCTTTGGCTACATCAAATGGCCTGGGTGCAAACATGGCACCAAAGATGGTTACTACAAGATCAAAACTTTGATCCTTCAGTTCATTTAAATCAGTTGCATCGCCTTCTTTAAAAGTACAATTGGCAAGCCCTTCTTTTTTGGCCCTGATGTTTCCTGCTTCAACAAGATTGCTGGCAATATCAACACCGGTAACATTGGCTCCCAGTTTTGCTGCAGGTATTGCTGTAGTGCCATCACCACAACCAAGGTCAAGAATGTTCATGCCTTTTGTGATGCCCAGTGTTGAAACAAATGCTGCACCACTTTCCCTCATAGTGGCTGCAATTCGGGTAAAATCACCCTTTTCCCATAATGCTTTGTTTGGATTCATTTTGTTTTATTTTTTTGTTTAAATTTGATTACACCACAAAATTATTTGCCAACAGCAAAGCAGCCATTGCTGCAAAGTTCAACTATTTTGCTCAGCGGTTCAGGAAGCAGGTATTTGTTTTACTGAGGCAGGAGAAATATCAAAACGTTCTTTAAAAGAACGGCTGAAATGAGAAAGGTTTTCAAAGCCACTTTCAAATGCAGCT
This sequence comes from Chitinophagaceae bacterium, assembly GCA_031371545.1. Classification (GTDB taxonomy): domain Bacteria; phylum Bacteroidota; class Bacteroidia; order Chitinophagales; family Chitinophagaceae; genus Ferruginibacter. The sequence goes on along the minus strand of JANMJU010000164.1, from coordinate 1,633 downwards.
TCACTTACCGTTTTATTCATATTGCTTAGCAGGTGCATGGCATGCTGCAATCGTTTTTGCAGCAACCATTTGCCCGGTGTATTATTAAACTGTTTTTGAAACGCACGTTTAAAAGCCGAAAGGCTTCTGTTACTTAGTGTGGCATACTGTTCCAGTTTCAGATTAAAGCAGTAGTTATCATTCATCACTCTTTCCAGCGAAACAGATTGTGGTTCATTCATGAGGGCGCAGAAATAAGCCAGTGCCTCCACATTTGCAGGGTTATCTGCAATGTTCAGGATCAGTTCCCTGAATTTTAATTCCAGTAATGATTTATCAGGTGCGGCAGTGCCGGCAAAATAAGCATACATCGAAACAAAAAAAGACTTCAGCGTTTCTGTTTTGTTAAGTGTAATAACGGGATTATATTTTCCGTTCGTTTTAGTAATTGGAACTGATTTATTTTTTAGTGTATCACAAATAAATTCATCGGGTATAAAAAAAAGTACTACACAAAAACCAACATCAAAAAACTGTTCCAGTATGCAGGCACCTTTTCTTACCAGTACACAACTTCCTTCGCCTATTTGGTAAGAGCCCTGTGCTGTATGCCATACCTTTTTCCCTTCCAGCACATAAAAAATATAGTTTTCATGGCACCATAAATCAGCAAATTTATTTTTCATTAACCGGGCTTCCGGCGGACAGTTGAAAATGGTAATCAGCGAACCACCACAGCTAAACTGCCGGCAATACTGGGGATAGCTTAATACTCTTTCCTGAAAATTAACCATAGTATTTTTGTTGATTCAGTAAAAATAATAATTAACCATAAAAGGAAAATGTATTTATTATTAATAACAGTTGGAATGTATTGTGGCGCTTGCCAGGCGGCGGCGTTTACGATTGTTGGTGTGGGCTTGCGGATGGATGAAGGGAACACCACGGCGGCAGAATTATTTTTGGAAATCCTTAGTCACAGACTATTACTGTCCGGTAAAAAATAAATTTGTTCATTAGTTCATGATAAATACTGCCTTTGCATCTTTATTTTTTACAAATTTTATTAGCAGGCTCTCTATGTAATAAGCAGAAGCTGATTCGAACTGTATTGTTTTAATTTTTTGAAGGCATTAAGTAGCGCTTTCTTCCCAGCAACGTCTCTTTCTCCTTGCTTTGTGTGATGGCAAGGACGTTGCGTATGCCAGAATTGGATTGTTAGTGTATAAACTTCTTTTACTTAGTTGACGCAACGTCCTCGGCTTAACTAATTGCTCGTTGAGAGACGTTGCTGGGAACCGAAAATATTTACCGTGTTGTTTGATGATTGATGATCAGGAATGTGAATGGTTCGTGTGCCACGAACCAAGGCGGAGGGGTAGCAGTTAATATAGCTTTAACAAGCAAGCCCGTAGTTGCAAACTACGGACAGCTTTCATCTTTTTATTCTTTGATCAACAATGGCAATACCAGTTTTTGTTTTGGCTGAAGACTACGGAAAGCATGGGGATTGTTTCTACTTTTTCAGCAATCGACCGTTTACATCTCGTCGACCTTCAAAACCAATATCACATATACAAAATGGTTTTCTGATACATTTATTATAAGGCAATAGTTGGCTTTGTAAAAACTCTTCCAATGGCATTTCTACACC
>JANMJU010000189.1:0-6321 GCA_031371545.1 Chitinophagaceae bacterium | reverse complement strand
CCACCAAAAGCGAAACGAAAAAACCCGAGCCGGTTTATATTGCTGCTAACAACAGCGGAACGATTAACCAACGAAAAACTTTATGAAACGAAAGCTACTACCACATTGCTTTTTAGAAAGATGAAGTTCCTACTTTGCCTTGTATACAACTCATAAATATGCGAAAGTGTTTTTTATTTCGCTCTAATGAGATTGTTTTATAAATCTATACATAAAAAACAATATTAAATACGAAAATGAAAACTTTCGCATTTTTAGTTATTTAATAATATAGCGGTACAAAAAAAAGTGGAGACAGTATTCGATGAAGACTCCGGCCACGGCAGCAAATCTTAAATATTACCTCAACAATATTAAATTTACAAGAAAGGCTGCCAAAACATGGCAGCCTTTCTTGTAAAGTGAAATCTTTATTTTAGTTTTTTACAATCCTTTCTATCACGGTTTTGTTTGTATAAATCATTTTAAGGATGTAAACACCACTGGCTGAAGTTTTCAGGTCAACAGTAATTTGTCTTGCTGCATTTCCATTGTATTCTTTTTCCCACAGCATTTGTCCGGCAGAATTAAATACCTGAACAGATTGTAAATCTACAGGTGGTTCCACTGCTGAATGATGAATAAGGAAACTGCTGTTAAATGGATTTGGATAGATCAGGTAGCCCTGGTCTTTCAAACGTTGCGGCAATGTTTTAGAACTGATATTGATATTGTCAATCCAGATATTATTTTGTTTGTTGCTTTTAGAAGCAAAATACAATTGGAAATTATCAGCACCTACAACCGGAGTCAAATAAATCCTTTTTGATTTCCACTGATCTTTTATTGACGGTACAAAAGAACTGGTAGAAGTATAATTTGGATCATTCACTGTTTGTAATTCATTGCCCCATTTCTTCCATACAGAGGTAAAGGTTGCTCCGCAATCTGCAGTAGATAATATTTCTAAAGTGTCCAGCGGAAATACAGTAGAACCCGGATATTGCGGCCCTGATCTGTAAGACATATCAAAATCAACAAATACAGAATCGTTAGAAGCGCTGTTTACAATGATTGGTGAAATGTAATAATCAACCGCTCCATTTGAATTACTTGCATTCGGGTTATTGATCCACATAGAAGCAGCACCGGTTTTAGCGCTGCTGATAGATTTCTGCCAGGTTGTTCCACCATTTACATTCACTACACCCCAACCGCTGCCGGGGAAAGCGGTGCTCTCAAAACCTTCAAATACAGGAAGGGTGGCAGTTGTAAAGATGGTGAAAGGTTTAACAAGCGTATCATTGGCCGGCACCTGATCTGCAGCACCATTGGGCAATAAAGTAAATATTTTAATTGTATGTGAACCAAACGCTGCATTTACAGTTGCTAATGCAGCGGTTGTAAAATCACATTTTCCCAGGCTGCCAGTCCAGTTATAGGTAGCAGTATCGGTTCCATTATCAACTACATATTTTATTTGTAAACTCCTCAGTGTATCGGTACCTCCATTGCTGAAAGTAATTTCAGGTGTAAAGTCCCTGGCACAAAAAGCAGATAATGGTTTGGGAATAGCTTCCAGTTTTGCATTTCTTATTTTACCGGTTACGCCAGAAACAGTGATACTGTCAACATACAGATTATTACCAAAGTCATTGTATGATTGAAATCCTATCTGTAGGTTCTTTATGTTTTTGAGGCAAAAATCTGTCAGCACAACAGTTTCTTTTCTCCACTGGGCAGTTGTGGGTGTAAAAGCGGTTGTAAGTGTGCCGGTAACAGTGCTTAAACCTGCACCACCTTTTGCATAGCTGGTAGGAAACCAGGTAGCACCACAGTCTGCAGAATAAACCACCCTCAGTGAATCACTGGTGCCGGGGTATTGCTGGTAGGCAACATAGAACGACACTTTTAATGAGTCGAATGGTGCGGTATTAATAGTAGGTGTACGGTAAATATCCCTTTCCCCTACAGCATTGTAATTAAACAAATCTAACCAAATAGAGGCCGGGCCGGGCCTGCCTGCAGCAGTGGTTCTTGCCCAGGTAACATCGGCATCCGGGTTAATAACTGCAGAGCCATTGGCAGGAGGAAATGCTGCAGCAGTAAAGTTTTCAGTATATGGTATTACAAGTGGCACACCTGTATTAAAAGTAGTTGTCAAATCATTATTTGCGGCATTGCCATCTGTGCTGCCATTAGGTGCTGACAATGAAAATTTCAATGCATTAATACCGGCAATGGCAATTTGGGGATCGAGTACAACTATCTGCGATTTTCCATAAGGGATATTCACAGTAAAAGTTTTTGTTTGCGGATTGAGCCCATTTATTGTAGTAGTTACCGTAATAGAAGTAAGTGTAGTAGTGCCGGCATTTGAAATTCGCAGTCTTGGTACAAAACTTCCGGGGCAACTTTGCGGAGGGTAGATTACACCTTTACAGGTAGTATTACTAAAATCCTGTCCACCGGGGCTAACAACTGAATTTACAGCAGCATCCAATGGTTGTATACTGGCAGGATATTGTCCGCCCAATGTAGTTAAATATCCAGCACGGCAATTTTCCAATACCCATTCCATCCTGGCTGCTTCACCTTTTGTAAACATCGAGTAGCAGGCATCATCGGTGTAGTCCATATAATTCTGATACATCCTTGCTGCAATTGGTGAGCATCCATTGGTAATTGATCCTGAAGGGCATCCCTGCGTTGGGTCAGCCTGATGAGGAATATCATCTGCCGGAGCCAGTAAATTAGGAGGTAAAGAACAGCCGGCAGAAGTTAATTGTCTGAAGTCATCAGAAGTGCAACCATTATCAAATGGATGATACAGGCCAAAGTTGTGGCCTATTTCATGAACTGCAGTTCTTGACATATTGTATTCTGGATAAGAAAAACAATTTGGTCCAAAAGACCTGTAATCTACACAAACGCCATCAGCATTATTAGAACCGGCTGCTCCACCAGGCCCAATGCCTGGAGATATACCCAGTAAGCCGGCAGCACCACCATCTCCTACGTATAAGTTATAATATTGACTAACGTTCCAGCCGGTAGAACCACCAGTAGCGGTTGCTGAATTTTTTATGGGCTGATTGGTGGTTTGAGCAATTTGTGTAGTCCCGATTTTTCTAATGATACCGGTCGTAAAATTTCCTGCCGGGTCTCTTTTAGCTAATACAAATCTTAATAAAGAATGCCCTCTTAATGCCAGGAAAGCTCCTGCATTGCTGCTATCCGCATTTAAACCAGAAAAGTCAGTATTCAAGCGGTTAATAAAGTATTCAACAGCCTCATCAGTAATCAACCATGGATTTGGTAATACGATATGCACTACTACCGGAATAGTTATGGGCCCAGGTAAACTTGCAGGTGTTGCAGGCCTGTTCATCTGTGAAGATGAACCTTTAACATTGGGCTTAAGTGAATTTTGATAATCAATTTCACCTTGCAATATCCGGGCTCTTAATTCAGGATTGGTCTGCATTTCCTGCTGCAGGGCTTCCATTGTACCACAGCGTTTCAGCGAAGGAACTGCAGCAGTCTTTTTTTGTGCAAAGACTTGTGAACTGCAACAAACAGCAATCAGTAATACAGCAATTTGTAAAACTATTTTTTGTGCGGTACTGGATTTTTTAAATGAAGGTTTCTTGAGTAACATTTCGTTCATAATGCAAAATTTACGGTGTTTGTTTTGGTAGTAAATATGTTCTATTTATTATTATCAGCTTGTATTATTGGGTACGCTGCTATTTTTTAATAATTATTCAACGCAATCAGTTAGTGTTTAAAAGCTAATACAATCTCCAAATTTATAGACTTTTGCCTTCACCAACAAAAGAAATGACAAGTGGCATGGAATAAAATTTACCGGTTGTGGATAAGAAACCACTTTTTGCCTGTAATTTTTTTGCAGAATTAAATTTGCCAATTCTGTGTTGTTCAATAATTCTATATCTTACAATTCTAAAAAAAATAAAACTGCCTTTGACTAAGCCACGACTTGCCGGTATTATTCTGTTGTTCTTACCAAAGTTTTCACCATCATTTTTCCACAAAACCAATTCAATGCTATGAGTATTAAGTTTCGTCTTACACTGATGAGTTTTCTTCAATTTTTTGTTTGGGGTGCCTGGCTAATTACAATTGGTACTTATTGTTTCAACGCCAAAGGCTGGACTGGGGCTCAGTTTGGGGCTATCTTTTCTACACTTGCCCTTTCCTCGCTTTTTATGCCCGCTGTTGCCGGAATAATTGCCGATAAATGGCTGAATGCCGAAAAGCTTTACGGGATACTGCATATATTGTACGGCCTTATATTGTTTTATGTTCCAAAAGTAGATAATCCAGACACCTTATATTATGTAATATTCGGGGCAATGATCTGTTATATGCCAACCATTTCTTTATCCAATTCCATTGCTTATAATATTTTAAAAAATAACAAATTTGATGTGGTAAAGGTTTTTCCTCCCATCCGTGTGTGGGGAACTATTGGTTTTATTGTAGCCATGTGGATCACAAATCTTACCGGAAGCAAGGCAAATTCGAACCAATTTTTAATAGCTGGGGTGATGGCAATTATTTTAGGGATCTATTCTTTTAGTTTACCAAAATGCCCTCCTCAAAAGTCCATTGCAAAAGATGCATCCATAATTGAACAATTGGGGTTAAGCGCTTTCAAGCTTTTTTCAAATTACAAAATGGCTTTGTTTTTTATTTTCTCTCTTTTCCTGGGTGCTGCTTTACAATTGACCAATATGTATGGTGATTCTTTTTTGGATGATTTTAAAAATATCCCACAATACGCTGACTCATTTGTGGTAAAATACTCCACTATAATCTTATCAATCTCTCAAATATCGGAGACCTTATTTATTCTTGCGATTCCTTTTTTCCTCAAGCGTTTTGGCATAAAGAAAGTAATGTTGATTTCAATGCTTGCCTGGGTATTACGGTTTGGACTGTTTGCTTACGGTAACCCAGCTGACGGATTGTGGATGATCGTTCTTTCCTGCATAGTATATGGAATGGCATTTGACTTCTTTAATATTTCAGGATCCTTGTTTGTAGAAACCAATACAGATGCTGCTATCCGCTCAAGTGCACAGGGGTTATTTATGATGATGACAAATGGAGTAGGGGCATACCTGGGAAGCAAAGCAAGTGGATATTTAATTGATCATTATTATACTTCTGCCACAGGAACTAAGGACTGGCATGGTATCTGGCTTTCCTTTGCTGTGTATGCATTGGTGATAGCTATTCTTTTTTCCATATTTTTTAAACATAAGCATGACCCAAAAGAAGTGGTGGAAATAAATCATTAATTTTCATCAAATCTGGTATAAAAAAATCTCCTGTTTTGCAGGAGATTTTTTATAATACTTATCGTTGGTAGCTTACTTGTGTTGTTCAATTTTCTTTACAAAATTAGCTTTTGGCTGAGCACCTACTAATTTATCAACCACCTGGCCGCCTTTTACAAAAAGGATTGCAGGGATGCTGGTAATACCGTAGTTCATAGAAACCTGTGGATTGTGGTCAACATTAACCTTCCCTACTTTTACTTTGCCATCATATTCTTTTGATAATTCTTCAATAACTGGGCCTATTGCACGGCAGGGGCCACACCACTCTGCCCAAAAATCAATTACTGATAATTTATCTGAATCTAAAACTTCTGTTTTAAAGTTTGCATCTGTGAATTCTTGTGCCATAATTATATTTTTAATTTTATTTTCATTTGAAAAGGCAAAAATACATCCAAACTGCTGAATATGTTGTTATGACATATACACATACTGTGATGAATTTTTTTTTGACATCAAATAAGTCTCGAAGCGGCCGGGCGCGGCATCCTCCCGCTCCGGATAGGGCATGCGCGCGCGCGCGCCAGTGAAGCGGACACGGCCTAGACCACGAACTGGCGCATGAACAACTGGCGCACGCTTCGATACACCCGCCAGGCCACCGGCTCGGCGCCGTGTTCGAAGCGCACGTAGGCCCGCCCACCGAGCCGGCTCACCGGCTCGGCCAGTTCCAGTTCGATGTCAAACACCTTGTCCAGGGTTCGGGTCCCCGCCTTGTCCGCAGGATCCACTGCAAAGCGGCCGCCGCCGGTGGTGCCGAGTACCGCGCTGACGAGACGGTCGCCCCCCGACGGCACGGCCCGTTTCAGCGTCGCATCGATGGGCAGATCCACGCGCTCCGCAAGGCGCACGGCGACCGAGCGGGTCCGGCCCCTGATCAGACCGATGTCCGCCTGGGTCACCGCCACCCGGACCGTTCCCCGGGAGCCATCGACGACCAGGGCCACCAGGTCCCCCTGGTGCACGTAAC
>JANMJU010000143.1:0-21541 GCA_031371545.1 Chitinophagaceae bacterium | reverse complement strand
TCAATCCCGATGAAATCGGGATCGGACAAAAAGAGGCGGCTAACCCAGTTATTGGTGAGAGTTAAAACCAATAATGTAAGCATCATAATTATACTGGGAGTGCTTTTGGTATATAAATATGTAACTCTGAAAATTTATTCTGATACTTTTAATCCAATCAAAATTGAAATTAAAAAACAAGAAAATTTTATCTTTCAAACAAAAGCCGTTTACCCTTAACCGATTCATCCCACACATTGTTCCCCCCACCTGTGCCGGCATAAACCATGGTGCCGTTTACAAATGTTTTTTCTATAGATGCAGGAAAGGTAAAATTCTCTAAAGGGCTCCAGCCGCATTTGTATAAAATGTTTTGTTTGTTAACGGTAACCGGAGTTTGCATATCAACCACTGCCAGGTCGGCATAATAGCCTTCCCTGATAAATCCCCTTTCTTTCATTTGGTAAATAGTGGCAATGGAATGGCACATCTTGTCCACTACTTTTTCCAGGCTGATGGCTCCTTCTTTTACATAGTGCAGCATCATGGGTAAAGCATGCTGCACAAAGGGTACGCCGCCATGAGCCTGCTCGTAAGGCACATTTTTTTCTGCTAAAATATGTGGGGCATGGTCGGTGGAAATGGAATCTATCCTGTTATCATTTACTGCTGCCCACAAGGCAGTTTTGTTGTGGGGCGCTTTGATGGCGGGGTTGCATTTTATTTTGTTGCCTAGTGTGGCATAATTATCACTGCTGAAATGAAGGTGGTGTACACATGCTTCGGCAGTAATTAATTTTTCTGCCAGTGGCAGCATGTTACTCAACAGCTGTAATTCTTTTTCGGTAGTGATGTGCAGAATGTGCAGGCGGCTGCCATATTTTTTTGCTAACTGGATGGCCACTAAGGAAGATTCAAAACAGGCAATATCATCTTTGATGATGGGATGATCTGCGGCAGTAAGTTCTCTTCCTTCAGTCTTGAGCTTTGCATAATTTTGCTGCATTATTTTTTCATCTTCGCAATGGGTGGCAATCAGCAGCTCACTTTCGTTGAAGAGCCTGTTCATGGTTACCGGATCATCCAGTAATAAATTGCCGGTGGAGGAGCCCATGAAAATTTTAATGCCGCAGACTTCGTTTTTTTTATTATTTGTTCTCAAGGCCTCATCAGCATTGGTATTGGAAGTGCCCATATAAAAAGAATAATTGGCCAAAGATGTTTGAGAAGCAATGGAAAATTTTTCTTCCAATAATTGTTGGGTAAAAGTGGGTGGTATGGTGTTGGGCATTTCCATAAAGGAAGTAACACCGCCTGCAACGGCTGCTTTGGATTCGGAATAGATGGTGCCTTTGTACTCAAGGCCGGGTTCCCGAAAGTGTACATGATTGTCGATGATGCCGGGTAATAAAAATTTACCTTCGCCATTTATTTCTGTTACGACTTCTTTTGTTTGTATGGATGCTGCAACTTTTTCAATTCTTTCGCCATCTATCAAAACATCTGATACGGTTATTTGCCCTTCATTTACAACCTGTATATTTTTAAAAAGGTATTTTTGCATATCTTGACACTGATTAAAAAAATAACTGTCTTTGTTTGATGTAAAGTTGGGTGATGCTGCTTGCTCATTAAAATTAATATTGTACAAGAGTGATTATTTTCACTTTTTACTAAAAAGTGAAAATAACAAACGATCGTTGCCAATAAAGCTAAATAGTTATTTAAAACTATGGCTCATAAAAAATTTTTACTTGCAAAACAAAGAACCAAAATAACAAACCGATGCAAATTATTAAAAGCTTTACCAAACTACTGATTTTTATTTGTCCTTTTGTTGCTACGGCGCAATCTACCTACCTGCAACAGGGCGATAAGGCGTACCAGTTTTTGGAACGACTGGAAATAAAAGCCCAGACCAATGCCAACCTCAATTTTTCCAACATCAAATACCTGAACAGAAAAGTGATGGTGGCGGAAGCGGAAAAGCTGGACAGTATGAGCAAGGCCAATGCCAGCGCAGGAAAACCGGACTCTCTGAAACTTAGTAAAACAGATGGTTACAACCTGCACAGTTTTTACATGAACAACAGCGAATGGGCCACAGCCCCTGCGGAAAGCTTTTTGAGCAAACAGCCTGTGCTGAAAACATTTTATAAAACACCGCCCAATTTGTTTGAAGTGAATGTGAAAGATTTTTTCCTGGTGGTGAATCCATTGCTGCAGTTGACCTATGGGAAAGAATCGAATAATAAAGAAAATATTTTTTTGAATACCCGGGGTGTTACCGTCCGTGGTTTGATTGCAAAGAAGATTGGTTTTTCCAGTACGCTTACCGATAACCAGGAGAGAGGGCCGGGCTTTTTTCAAGGCTGGATTGGAAAGTACGCTGCTGTGCCGGGTGTGGGCTTTTATAAAAGTTTTAAAAGTACTGGTGTGGATTATTTTGATGCCCGTGGATACATTTCATTTACCGCAACCAAATACATTGATGTGCAGTTTGGGCATGATAAAAATTTTATCGGCAACGGCTACCGCAGTTTATTTTTAAGCGACTGGGGCAACAGTTATTTATTTTTAAAACTCAATACCCGTATCTGGAAACTGAACTACCAGAATATATTTATGGAGCTGATGCCCCAGTTTGTAAAAAGCGGCGATAAAGTGCTGGACAGGAAATACCAGGTAATGCACCACCTGAGTTTTAATATTTCAAAATCTGTGAATGTAGGGGTGTTTGAGGCAGTGACTTTTGGCAGAAGAAATCATTTTGATTTTCAATACCTCAACCCGATTATTTTTCTGAGGCCTGTTGAAAGCGGCAGTGGCAGCGGTGATAAAGCAAAAGTAGGTTTTGACTTTAAAGCCAACGTGGCTCACCAGTTTCAATTTTACGGGCAATTTTTGCTGGATGAATTTGTGCTGACCAAATTGAAAAATGATCCCAGTAATTATGTAAATAAATATGGTTATCAACTTGGAGTAAAATATATGGATGCATTTGGTATTGCCAATCTCGACCTGCAGGTGGAAAGCAACAGGGTAAGGCCATTTACTTATTCGCATTACGATTCTGTTTCTAACTATACGCATTACAACCAGCCAATGGCACATCCACTGGGCGCCAACTTCCAGGAGTTTATCGGCATTATTAAATACCAGCCGATACCAAAATTGTATATCAATGCCCGGGCAATTTATTATTTCCAGGGGCTGGATAGTGCAGGCTATAATTTTGGCAGTAATCCACTTCGGCTGTACAATACCGACCGTCCATTGCTTGATCCGAATGATCCCTTATCGCAAAGAACAAATGGTTTTAAAGTAGGCAGCGGCATGAAAGCAACCTGCCTGAATGCCCTGCTGCAGGTAAGTTATGAACTGAAGGAAAATTTATACATTGATCTGAGTTTGCAGCACCGGACTTATAAAGTAGATCTGCTGAATACAAATACCAGTAACACTTTGGTGACTGCAGGTATCCGGCTGAATATGTTTAAGAGGGCGTATGATTTTTAATAAACTAAAATAAATCACTTGCTGACACAATGCACCGGATGAGAGGTATTATTTTATTTTACCTTTCAGCCGGTGTCTTCTTTTGTGGCTTGGCTGGTGCACTGTTTTGTTTTTAAAATCATCCGATATCACACTGATGCTGCCATCTACTTCCAGCATGGCAAGATCTACATGTTTTATATCTTCCACGCCATGCTCCCTTACAGCGGCCGCTAATTCATCTGATGTGATTTCTGCGGCTGCTAAATTTTCTTGCTGCACTGCTCCCTGGTAAATCAACAGTACAGCTTTGCCCTGCAACAGTTCACTGGCTCTTTTATTTTTATACAGTATCAATTTTAAAAAATAATTCACTACAAACAATGATACCGCAGCCAGCAACCCGCCTGATAAAGAAGTGTCAGCGCCTACCATCGCATTTTGTACAGAGTTGCTGATGAGTAAAATAAAAACCAGGTCTACCACGGTTAACTGAGCCAATTCTTTTTTACCAAACACCCTGATGGCAATGATTACAAAGAAATATACGGCTATACAGCGCAGGATGATTTGTATATAATTGTTGTGGAGAAACAGGTTCATATCAGCAGTTTTTTATATTTTATTGATAATTTTTTTCACTTCTTTATTCTGCAGTTTCAAACCATACTTTGACAGCATCATTCCAGTCGCCGTTATAATTAATGGTTAGCTCTTCGCCGCTTTTAATATTCCTTACTGTTTTTATTAACATGGTATCATCTTCAAAGTCCATAAAATATTCACAGTTGCTTTGGTAGCTGTGATTATAGATGGGAACCAAACCGAGGGCCATACAGCAGCGGTCTTTTTCTTTTCCCCATTCAAAAATATAATTGTGCAGCAGGGTTTTGTCCAGCAGCAATTTATCTTCCCTGCTCATTACAATTACCGGAGCTATTTCTATTACTGTATCCGCTGCAATTTTTTTACTGGTAAAAATACCTCTGCCCATTTTTTCAGTCACGGCTACATGCAGGTAAGGTTTCAACATAACAATTTATTAAAGCTAATTAAAGTAATTTGCAAGTTAGTTGGAAACGTTGAAAACGTTTAGGCTCATTCAATATTCATCATTCGTAATTAGTAATTCACCATGTCTTTAGAACTCGACGAAATATCGCTGCAGGCACAATTTGAAGAAGTGATTGCTTCAGAAGATAAACTGCGGATAAAAGAATTTTTAAATGACCAGAACATCAGTGATGTGGCGGATCTTATTTATGATAATGAGGATAATGAAACCTCCATTATCAGTCACCTTTCCATGCACCGGGCTGCCAGTGTGTTTAAGATTCTGGAACTGCCCACACAAAAAAGGATCATTAAAAATCTGCCCGCTTTTTCCACTGCCGAATTGCTGAATGCCCTGCCGGCAGATGACCGTACATCATTTTTAAGTGAGTTGCCCAGCAGTGCCGTGAGGGAACTGGTAAAGGCATTGACACCCGACGAGAGAAAAATTACCCTCTCTTTACTGGGCTATCCCGAAGGCAGCGTGGGCAGGCTGATGACACCCGATTACATTTATGTGTATGAACACAACACAGTGGAAGACGTACTCAATACCATCCGCAGGTATGCTAAAAACAGTGAAACAATTGATGTGATTTATGTGATCAACAGCAAAGGCGAATTGCTGGATGATATCCGTATCAAAGATTTTATCATGGCATCGCCGGACAAAACAGTAAATGAACTGATGGATGGCCGCTACATCACCCTTCATGCAGAAGATGACCAGGAAGTAGCTAACGAAGCATTTAAAATGAATAACAGGGTAGCCCTACCCGTGGTGAGCCGCAGCAATAAACTGCTGGGCATTGTAACTATTGATGATGTGCTGTGGGTGGCCAATGAAGAATTTAGTGAAGACATGCAGAAGATGGGAGGTACTGAGGCACTGGACGAACCTTACCTGGAAATACCCATCGTAAAACTTTTTGGCAAACGCATTTGGTGGCTGGTAGTATTATTTTTAGGCGAACTTTTTACAGCAACAGCAATGGGTTATTTTGAGGACGAGATACAAAAAGCGGTAGTGCTGGCGCTGTTTATTCCACTTATTATTTCAAGTGGAGGTAATACCGGATCACAGGCTTCCACACTCATCATACAGGCCATGGCAGTGGGAGAGATCACACTGGCCAATTGGTGGCGGGTGTTGAGAAGAGAAATTATACAGGGGCTGATGCTGGGTGCAGTGCTGGGTATTATTGGTTTTGCAAGGGTTATCATTTGGGCAAAAATTTTACCCAATGTATATGGCGTTAATGAAATGCGGATTGCTTTCACTGTTGGTTTTTCATTGGTAGGAGTTGTACTTTGGGGTACACTTACCGGCTCTATGCTTCCTCTAATTTTGAAAAGGCTTGGTGCCGATCCGGCAGTAAGTTCTGCTCCTTTTGTAGCCACACTGGTAGACGTAACCGGGCTGATTATTTATTTTTCTTTTGCGTATCTTTTTTTACAGGGCATTTTGCTGTAGGCGATTTTTATTTGGCAAACTCTGTGTGCATTTAGTAATCCAATGCCTGCAAATAAAAAAGCCCAGGCTGATCGATCTGATTTTCAGCTTGGGCTAAATTATTTGTATAGAAGCAAAGTATTTTTGGTTTTACTGTATGCTGTAACTTAAATGGAATTATTTGGTAAATGATTGTAGGAAGATCCCTGCAGTTTCTTTTGTTCTTCACAAACTATTCCTGCTTCTTTGTGAAAATAAATCGTTTAACTTTATATAAAATAAAATTTTATGAAAGCGGTAATCTCCTTTTTAGTATTCAGTTTTTTTTCAGTAGAGGCATTTGCTCAGAATAATATTCATACTGCAGATTCGTCCAAAGCAATACAGGTGGTGGATGCAGCCTGTGGTGAGTGCCAGTTTGGTTTGCCGGGCAAAAGTTGCGACCTGGCTGTTCGTATTAACGGGCAAGCCTATTTTGTATCCGGTACTTCAATAGATGAACATGGAGATGCACATGCAAAAGATGGTTTTTGTAATGCCATCAGAAAAGCATCGGTACAAGGCGAAGTAAAAGACGGGAAATTTGCAGCAACCTACTTTAAACTACAGGATGCAATAGTAAAAAAGAAAAGTAAAAAAGCATAAGGTGAGAGATATTTTTTCTTCAATTGCCTTCTACAAAAAAATTATTCCACCGTTAAAGAAAAGGAAATCATCCGGGAATTGATCTTGTCAATATTGCTGGAGTACTTCAAGCTTGGATTGCGGCTGTGCAGGTTAGCCAGTCCCCAGCTTACTTTCAGTTCAGGTGTCAATACAAAATAAGGGAAGTAAATATGAAAGCCGATACCGCCTTCTACGCTGTAGTCAAAAGCTTTTAACTTAATAATATCATCTGCATTTTTTTTGCCTGCATTAGAAGCAAGGTCATAATCAAACTTGGCACCCGCAATCGTATATACTTTCATGTTGCCAATACGGTCACTGCTGAATTTGATTAAAAAAGGAAGGCTCAATGTAATGGACTGTACTTTTTTTAAAGTCAGTTTGCTTTCCCCTCCAACAGCATCAAATTTTGTGAGGGAATATTCAAAAGCTTTTTCACTAAAAGTAAGATTCAGCGGATATGTTCTGACATCCCAGTGAGAGTTGAGGTTGATATTTACCAGCCAGGCAAGATTAATACCCACACTGTTTACACTTTCAATTACAGAAATGCTGTCGTTGAGTAAAGGATTTAAAAATTGTGGGTTGTGGGTAAAACTAAAATGCG
The DNA here is from genome assembly GCA_031371545.1 of Chitinophagaceae bacterium. GTDB lineage: Bacteria > Bacteroidota > Bacteroidia > Chitinophagales > Chitinophagaceae > Ferruginibacter. The sequence continues at coordinate 14,285 of JANMJU010000143.1, read as the reverse complement.
ATTTATTAAAGCCCAGGTTGATACCAAAATGATAGAGTTTATCATCATGATCGGGCTGGTTGAGTGCCGTACGCAACTGTGCCATGCCAAGTGTTGGCAAAAGCAATAATGCAATAATGGTATGTGTTATTTTATTCCGCAATAGATGCTGCATATTCCTGAACTCTGTGGTTTACAATAAGTGTTCCGATAACCGAGGTTATCTAAGATTTGTGTAAAGTTTTTGCCTTCAGGAAATTTTTTAATTGATTCGTCAAGATATTTATATGCGTTGCGGTTTTTTGAAAATAATCTGCCCATGGCCGGCGCTACTGTGTTCATGTAAAGGTTGTAGACTTGCTTTACCACGGGTGCTTTGGGTTTGCTAAACTCCAGCACTACTAATTTACCTCCCGGCCTCAGCACTCTTTTTATTTCTGCCAGGCCTTTTTCCAGATTTTCAAAATTTCTTACACCAAAGGCTACTGTTACTGCATCAAACGAATTATCAGCAAATTTTATTGTTTCGCTGTCGCCGTTTTGCAGCTCTATCACACTCTCCAGTCCAAGCTTTGCAATTTTTTTTCTGCCAAACTCCAGCATTCCATCACTGATGTCTATACCAATTATTTTTTCTGGTTTTAAAATGCCGGTTGCCATAATAGCTACATCAGCGGTGCCCGTTGCTACATCCAGTATTTTTTTTGGGTCAATATCCTTTAACTGTTTAATTGCATTCTTTCTCCACCAAACATCTATACCAGCGCTTAAAAAACGGTTTAAGAAATCGTACCGGAAAGCAATGTTGTCAAACATATCTGCCACTTGTTCTTTCTTGGAAAGTGCAGATCCCTGTACCGGCATCACTGTGTCATGATCAAATTTTGCCATCGTTGCAAAGATAACAGGTTTAGATTTGTTGTGGTTCTTAAAACGTTAAGGAGGATGAAAAGTTTGTTTTTTGCAGTTAATTAAAAAAGGGTCAATAATCAATGCTCAATTTTCAATGTTCAAATATGAAGTTCAAGGAACAATGGGCTTATAACGAGAAACGGGAAACGAACAACGAGAAACAAGAACCGGAACAATTATCTTTACAAAATGCAAATCAAGTCAGCAAAATATATTGTCAGCAGCCCGGAATTTGAAAAATGTCCGGCACCGGATAAAAATGAATATGCGTTTATTGGAAGAAGTAATGTGGGCAAATCTTCTTTGATCAATATGCTGTGCAATAATGCCAAGCTGGCTAAAACTTCCGGCACGCCGGGAAAAACACAACTCATCAATCATTTTGAAATAGCCAGTGTGCCGGATGAAAAAGATGGCGGTGCAAAACCTGCAGTAAAAGAAACGAGGTGGTACCTGGTGGATTTGCCCGGATATGGTTTTGCCAAAGTGAGCATCCGCAGCCGCAGGCGATGGGAGCAGATGATTGAAGGGTATTTAAGAAAAAGAGAAAATTTAAAAATGGTTTTTGTGTTGATAGATGCCCGTCATACGCCACAAAAAATCGACATTGATTTTATCAATCAGCTGGACAAATGGGAAATACCGCTGACAATAGTATTTACCAAAGCCGATAAAGAAACGCAGGCAATAGTGGCTAAGCATGTAAAATTATTTTTAACAACACTGAGAAAGACATGGCAATTTTTACCGCAGCATTTTGTAAGCAGTGCAGTAAAAAAATTGAGCCGTGATAAAATACTTACGCTGATTGAAGAACTGAATGAAGAGAAAGATTAGAGGGTGAAATTTTGGTTTCGTAATCGTGACGTTACGAAACCAATACAAAAAACAAGAGCGGTTTAATTTACCACTTTATTGGCACAACTGCTGCTGGCAAAGGCTTCTGGCTTGGCTTTAAAGGCAAAGCCCATACCTAGTATGTAGCCCATTGCTTCTCTCAATGCTTCGTTACTTTTAAAACTTGGATTGGTGTTTATGTCGGCGTGTACTTCCATATCAACATCATACAAAGTAAAGAGGTCGCAGAGTTCGTAAGCAATTTCAATACTCTTGGCCACTTCCACCAGCATGCGTTCTTTAATGCTGTACTTTAATAAAGTCTTTTCATTGTGGATAAACATAAAGCCACCGTGGCCTTCCCGTAAAAAAACAATGACGGTGGCAAACTCGGTTTCTTTTCCTTTTACCTGGCTGTCGGTGCCGATACAAACTTTGAGATGAAAACCTGCTGCCGATTCTCTTTTGATGGTCGTTTCTACTGCATCTTTGATGGGTAGTTGAATGGGGTCTCCATTAAATTTTCTCCATAGCATAAAAAAAGTGTTTTCTAAAGTTAAGGAGAAATACAATATAACCAGCAACGGTAGCCGCTGGGAAAGTTTAATAATAAAAAAATAATGTGCTCAGGCAGCAGTGGATTTTTATATAAAAAAGAAGAGACAGCTCATTAGGCCGCCCCTCATTTTAAGTGTACATGAACTACTGTCTTATTGTTTAATGATTCTTTCGGTTTGTTGTTGACTGCTGCCCGCTAATTGCAAAATATATATGCCACTTACTTTTGCCGACATATTTATTTTGCTGAAACCTGCTGTGCCGCTGCCTTTGGCAATGCTGTTACCATTTACATCCAACAAATGGTATTGAAAATTTTCAGCAGCATTGATGCTGATGATATTACTGACAAAAGTGGATACAATAAAATTATTGACCTGGTTTACTTTTTTCAGCAAGATAGTGTTAGAGTAAACAATCTTTAAGGAAGACGATGTTATTTTAAGCCGGTAGTAAACATCGTTGTGTTGATTGGGTAAATAATTGAAACTGGTTTGCCTGTAATCAACGTTATTGATACTGTAAAAATTAGTTCCGTCTTGTGAAGCTTCTATGCTGACGTTGCGGATGGTTTCATTGCAGATCAGGCTCCAGTTGAGTTGGTGTTTGTTTTGATGAACAGAACCGGTTAGGCTAACACTGCAAATGGGTAACACGCCGGAAATACCTTTAATACTGTAAGATCCGAGACTGCCATAGTCGCTGGCGTTATTGTTTCCTGTGCCGTCTATTACCATAAAGTAAGTGCCTGCATTTAAAATACTGTCAATGGTTACACTCATTGTGCTGGCAGGATTGTAAGTCCGTATCAAATTTTTAGACGCATCGTACAAAGAAATTTTTATGTCAAGATCAGCACCTTCATTATTTGCATTTACACTAAAGGGTTTTGCATCTAAATGGAAGTTGGCATTTTGTGCCAGCGTAAAAGTGAATGCATCTTTATCAGTACTGCTGCTTATCAATCCATCAATATTTATATTTAAAGGATTGATGGCAGTGGGTGCATTATTGATGTCATCACTGTGGTCATCTGTGCGGTTGGTAAAACCATTGATGGAAGTAATGATAGAAAGATTGTCCTGTACATTATTGCATCCATAAGGAGTAGGCCCATTGTTCCATCCACTCATGTTTCGGTAATAGCTGTTGCCCATGATGGGTGCCCATGATATTTCTCCAGAACCGTTTCCGTCATTGTAAGTAGCAGTAAGGTTGCAGCTTCCATCATACTTTGACTGATGAGATAACCCCAGTGTGTGGCCGCTTTCATGTGAGCAACATTCCGCCACCATCTTTGCATTGTTTGGTCCCAGCCGGTCGCTAAAAACAAAGCAGGGAGTATCATCGCCCCAGGTAAATGAACCAACAAAAGCTACTCCACCCACGCCGGTAAACCAGCTGCTGGTGGGAGTTACAATCACCCGGATCCTTTTATCAAATGGCGCTGCCACAAACACAGCCATATCAGTAGTGATGTTGATATTGAAAGGCCGGTAATCTTCTGATACCCGGTTAAATATTTCAGTTATTTGTGTAGAGGTTAAACCTGAAGCTGCACAGTTGATGGTGCCGCCGTTATTCCATACCGGGCTGTTTACTTCTTCTCCGTCAAAATCTAAATAAATAGTAGCGGTGGCTGAAGTGTAACTGCTTAATTTTTGTTGACTGTGTGCTGCGTAAGAAAGCAGCGCAACAAGCGGCAGCAATAATTGTAGAATTTTGTTTTTCATAAAACAGAAATTTTATTGGATCGTCGCATTGCAGATTACTGGTTGCAGGTTGGTAATAGTTTGGCAGTTTCTACTTTAACGAACTGGTAAGTATTGTCTGCATTGTGTTTTAGCTGGTAACCGTCTGCGTAATCAGTATTAAAAAGATAGGCTGTGTAAACCGGCTTGTCGCCTGCATTGTCTCTTTTGGTTGCAGAAAATAATATATTTCTGAATGAAGGTAATTTAACAGCAACTGTTTGCAGGCTGTTGTATTTTGTACTCCTGCTGGTAACCTGGCCCTGTAAAGTAAGGTTGCCAGGCAATGATAAATTCACAGTGATGTCATTGGTTGCTGTAAATAAACTGCTCAACTGAGCTTCAGAAAAATTGATGACAGCGGGATAATCAGTAAATAAAAAAAGTTTTTTAGAAGATGTTTTTTGTGCAAAACTGTTTACTGTAAACAGCATCAACAGGGCGGTGAATAAACCGTTAATCAATGGTTTCATAGGATTCTTTTTTGGATGATTATTGCAACAGGCTGTATAATGCTGCAGCAACACCACAGATAACGCAGGGGAGGCTTTTTTATTGCACAAAATGTAGATTAGTACTGGCCGGTACTTAGCATTACGAGTGAGCAGGCTTCCTGCACTTTGATACCTTTTGATTTGGCCAGTTCATACAGTTCATCATTTTCGGCACCGGGATTAAATATGATGCGTTTGGGATGAAGGGATAAAATATAATCGTAGTATTCTTTTTGGTGAAGCGGATTGAGGTAAAGTGTAACTGTGTCAATATTGTCAATGGGTATCTTTTCTGTTTCAATAACAGTGTTGCCAATGCTGCCTTTTTTTGCACCGATAGCCACTACGGGATGCTGGTGGGCTGTTAGTTTTTCTACCGCCAGGTTGCTGTATCGTGCCGGATTTTGTGATGCTCCCAGTACCAATGTTTTTTTCTGCTGCATAATATTTTTTCTTTTCTCAGATCAGCTTTATAAAAATCTTGCCCTTACTTCTGGTGAGGGAATCATACATTCCTGTCTTTCGCCAAACCATTTGTAACGGTTTTTTGCAATCCAGTCGTAGATGCCATTGCGGATAATTGCCGGTACGATGATAAAGCCATAACACAGTGGCCACAACCCTTTTAAATGCCTGCATACTCTTAATGCAGCAGTTGACTTGTTGTAAACCTTACCATTTTTTATAAATAAAAAGGAACGCATATCATCAGCCGGAAAACCATACTGCTGTACTAACTGCCGGCCGGTTTCACTTTGTAATGCGGCGAATTTTATTGTTGCTTTTTTATCTCTCTTAATGGTAAAGTTTACTGCACCATTGCAAAAGTTGCAAACGCCATCGAATAATATGATTGGTTGATGGGTCAATTTTTTTTATTAGAATGAATATTAATTACACAAATTATTTTGGAATGTAAAACTACATCAATCCGTTGAATGGATTTGTCTGCATTTGTTATTGCTGTTGTTAAAACAGGTGATACTTTTTCCTGGGCATTTTGCAGATAATATTTTTTATTGCATCTTCCAGCACCGCATATTGAAATTGAAAACCTGTTTGCAAAATTTTTGTTGGTAGTACCCAGCGGCTTTTTAATATCAGTTCTGTTTCGGTACCAATTAATTTTGCTCCCATTTGCAGCATCCATTTATATGCCGGCAAACCAATTTTTGTGTGAGTTACTTTTCTAAGTGTTTTCATAAATACATTATTATTTACTGGGTTGGGGCTGCAGCAATTGAATGTGCCTTCCAGTTCTTTATGTTCCTCCAGCCATTCAATCATTCTGCAGGTATCTTCCACATGTACCCAACTGTACATTTGTTTTCCATTGCCCTGTTGTCCACCCAAACCAAATTTTAATAAATTAAAATAAGGAATCATCACGCCACCCGGCCCTAAAGTAATGGCCATGCGTAAAGCCACTTTTCTTGTAAAAGCTGTTCGTTGCTCATAAAAAATTTTCTCCCACAACTGGCAAACCTGCACTGAAAAATCATTGGAAAAATCAGTAAAGTTTTCATCTCTCGGCGTATCGATTGCATTGGGGTAAATGGTGGCAGAAGCTGAATTGATCCACAGTTCAGGTGGATGCACTGCCTGCTGTATTGCCATGCCAATCGCTTTGGTACTGTTGGTACGGCTGTCAAAAATTTCCTGTTTATTTTTTTCGTTGTACCGGCAGTTCACCGTTTTTCCTGCCAGGTTAATTACAATGTCGGCATGGTTAAATTCTTTCATCCACCCGCCTGCATTAATGCCATCCCATTTTACATAACGGATATTTTCTTTTACTTCCCAGCTGATATTATTTTCACCAAAGGCATTTGTCTGCTGATCGAGCAATTGCCGGGTGAGAATAACAATTGTGTTATCCCTGCCAAACCATTTGCATATTTCCTGGCCAATAAAACCAGTGCCGCCGGCGAGAATTATTTTTTTCTGTTTCATAAAAATGCAATTTTTTTTTGCTGCTGTTATTATTTTACCTGGTTCTCCATGTATTGATTTACCAATCTTTCTTTCAATTGCTTTTCATGCACTGCTTTTTTTCTGAGGCTGAAGAAAATATAGAGATTGAAAAAATGCATGGCTCCCAATATCAGGATGATGAGGCCTACCTTAATGCTCAGTTCTTCTATTACCTGCTGCACATTGCTGATGCTGGTGGTTACCTGCAAAGTATAGACTGCATAACCAAGGTTGATAAGATAAAAACCCACCAGCAACAGGTTGTTCACGCTGTCGGCCAGTTCTTTGTTGCCATGAAAAATATCTACCAAAAATACTTTACCATTTTTAAACAGCGTACGGGCCACCCAAATGGTAAGGCTGATGGTAATAAGTAAATAAAAGCTGTAGGTGATGATAATGTAGGTCATACAATTTGTTTTTAAGTGTGATTAAATTTTTTATTTTAATAAATCCATTGGCCTTCTCATTTTTACATGCACTTCTTTTATGCACAATGCAGTGTAGCATATTGCCATAAAAGGTGCAATGAATAACAGTAAGTACAATAACAGCCAAAACATTTCAAAGCCTGTTAATGCAATCAATCCTAATCCGCAAACAAACGCCACCATCCAATGATATAAATACCGGCTTCCTTTTTTATTTACAAACCAGCCATTGACAGAATGTATCAGCATACTGATAATTTGCCAGGCGCCTACAACAAAATAGCCTGTAATGAATGTCCTGTCCTGTTTTATCAATTCAGTTATTGCAAATCCTGCAATGAGTAAAATGCTTATCCAGTAATCTGTTTTTTTAAATTTTTTCATAACTGTATATTTTAACATTTCAGAAAATATTGAAAATTAATGACTAAATAAAAGCCGCATAGCGGCGGTAGCTTCCCAGCAGGGAAGTTTATTTGAATAGCTTCATCAACCCTCCCAAAAACCAGTTCTCATCAGCTTTGATCATTATATCCAGTGTTTTGTCTGCCTGCAGGCCAAGTTTTTTTATGCTGCTCACTGTATCCACAAACTGTTTTATTTCCTTGTTCTTTTTATCGCCTTCAATTTTTTCCAGCTGGCTCAGCAGTTTCAGCATAGGGTCCAGCTCCCTTTTCTTTCTTTCCTTAATTATTTGTGTGGCTACTTTCCAGATGTCTTTTTCTGCTGTAAAATATTCCCTGCGTTCGCCGGGCAGTATCACCCTGTCTACCAGTCCCCAGGTTATCAGTTCCCGGATGTTCATATTCACATTGCCACGGCTGATATCCAGTTGTTCCATCAGGTCATCCTGTGTTATCGGATCGGGGCTTACCATCAGCAAGGCATGTATCTGCGCCATGGTACGGTTGATACCCCAATGCGTTCCAAAAGCTCCCCAGCTGCTGATAAATTGTTGTTTGGCTTCTGCTAATTTCATGATAATTAATTTCTATTCAAAGATAGTATTAATTTTGAACTTTCAAAATACTTTGAAAATAAATTTAAAATTTGTTTCGTGCTCGAAAAATGGATGACCGTCTACAAAATTGTAAACCTGAATTTTCCATCTGATACGTTAACGGCCCTTCCATCCTGCCGGTATCCGGCACCGCTGAACGTGCCGATAACTTCTTTTGTGCTGTTAATGTAGCTGGTAATGACAAGCATAAACGGCTGATCGAAATGACTGGTTAGTACATAAGGTGAAAATGTATGATAATAATAATACACAGCATTGGTGGCTGTTATATCAATACGGTCTCTGTCAAGGGTATTGAGCCCGAGCGATACAGTAAAAATGATTCCGGTATCAATACCGCAGGTAGCTGGTCCGTAAAAAGTAAACGTGTTTCTTTCGAGGCTCAGCATAATAGCTGTATCTACGGTACCACATAGCAATGAGTTGCCTGTTTTAAAGCTCCAGGTATTGGGAGACAGCACACTATTTTCAATGCAGGAAGGGCAATTGGGAAGTACTCCGGGATCGATCACCGTACTGTCGGTGGATACTGTTGAGTCTCCCCGAACAATTACCACCGCAATCGGCGTGCCGCCTCCTTCATAGCTGTATTCTTTTTCGCATGCGGATATTACAGTTAGCAGCAGCAAACCAAAAAGATATTTGATATGGCTTGTTTTTAAAACCATTATTGCAGTTGGATGATGATTTGGAAACTAAAAAGTACAATAATTTGTCTGTTTTTTGCAAAATAAAAGGCGCCGTTTTATGCCGGCGCCTTTTATTTTGTTGGGCAGTGCATTATACACCTGAAACGTATTTTACACCAGCATCGTCACCGGGTTCTCCAAAAACTTTTTCACTGTTTGCAGGAAAGCTGCTCCCACAGCACCGTCCACACTGCGGTGGTCGCAACTGAGAGTTACTTTCATCATATTGGCCACTCCAAAACCATCCCCTTTTTTCACCACCACTTCTTTGATGGCACCTACCGCTAAAATAGCGCTGTCCGGCGGATTGATGATAGCAGTAAACTGTTCAATGTCCATCATGCCCAGGTTGGAAATGGTGAAAGTGTTACCCGTAAATTCAGCCGGCTGAAGTTTTTTATCTTTTGCTTTGCCGTATAATTGTTTAGCATCAGCAGCAATTTGAGAAAGTGATTTCTGATCAGCAAAACGAATTACCGGAACAATCAATCCTTCTGGTAACGCCAACGCTGAGCCGATATGAATATGGTGGTTCTGACGGATGAATTCACCCATCCAGCTGCTGTTGACAGCAGGATGCAGGCGGAGTGCCATGGCACAGGCTTTTATCACCATGTCGTTGAAAGAAATTTTTACCGGGCTTACCTCATTCATTGCCACCCTTGCAGGGATGGCATTGTCCATGTTGATTTCCATGGTGAGGTAAAAATGCGGAGCGGTAAATTTGCTCTCACCCAGGCGGCGGGCAATTACCTTACGCATTTGTGTTAGCTCTACATCCATATGTCCTTCCTGCCCAACAGCAGTAAAGGCCGGGGCTGATGCAGCAGCTTTAGCAGCAGGAGCAGCAGCAGTTGCAGGCGCTGCAGCCGGTACATAACCGTCCACATCTTTTTTAGTGATACGCCCATTGTCGCCGCTGCCATTTATTTTAGAAAGGTCGATGCCTTTGTCGGCAGCTAATTTTTTTGCAAGAGGAGAAGCTTTTATTCTTTGTTCGGAGTTATCCGTTTCTTGTTTCCCGTTTATGGTTTCTTGTTTTTCATTTGTTGCAGCTGGTTGTTCATTTGCAGGTGCGGCTGTAGTTGCATAAGCTGCATTAGCTCCGGATTTTTCAGCAGCCACATAAGCGGTTACGTCTGTACCGGCTTTGCCAACAATGGCAATGATCTCATTTATTCTGGCAGCACTGCCGGCTTCCACACCAATATATAATAAAGTACCTTCCTCATATCCCACTACTTCCATGGTGGCTTTATCAGTTTCTACATCAGCCAGCACATCGTCGCTTTTTACAAAGTCGCCTACTTTTTTATTCCAGGAAACTATTTTTCCTTCCGTCATGGTATCACTCAGCAACGGCATCCTTATTTCTTTTGCCCCGGCTGGTAATTCCACTTTTGCCGCAGCAGGTGCAGTTGCAGAAGCAGCCGGAGCAGGAGTTGCGGCAGGAGCAGCTGTTGTCGCAGCGCCGGCTTCACCATCCAGTAATCCTTTATAGTCTTCGCCGTCTTTACCAACAATGGCAATGATTTGATTTATTTTTGCCGCCTGTCCAGCCGGAACACCAATGTAGAGAAGGGTTCCGTCCACATAGCCATTTACTTCCATCGTAGCTTTATCGGTTTCCACATCGGCCAGCACATCATCGGCTTTTACCTTGTCACCCACCTTTTTATTCCAGGCTACTATTTTCCCTTCGGTCATGGTATCGCTCAGTAGCGGCATTCTAATCACTTCTGCCATAATAGATATTTTCTAAGTATTTATATTGAGGGTCGAAATTAATGCAAAAAAAGGAAAAGAACATACACAAAAAACACAGTGGAAGGTTATTTTGCTTTTTAATGATTTTTCAGGCAAAGCAGGTTTATTTTTGGAGCCGGGCAGTAGAATATCTATTTGGCTTCATTGGCGTCGCACTCTTGTACAGAATATCTGCATGGAGTAATACGGTAAATAAATTTGCTTTTTATTCCAGCTCCAGCTTCAGCCTTTCCTTCAGTTCCTTCACCAGTGGGTACTCTTCAACCATTTTGAGGTATCGCTGTTTGGGGCCTAAGCTTACAACTTCTTCGGATTTATCTTGCGGTTCTTTTTCAATCACCGTTACCTGGTACACCAATGTGCGGTTGTTGAAATAACTTTGAAGATGTTCTATCAACCCAGCCCTTTCTGTTTCTATAAAAGCTTTTTGTATTTCACTTTCGGTAATGATCTCAATGCTGCTGTTGTCAATAACCTTCAGCTCTGCATGTTTAAAATTTGTGACAGCAGAGTGGTTGCTTCTTGCTCTCAGCATTTCAATAAACTGTCCCCACACTTTGTGCAATTCTTCTTCTGTAATTTCTTTTATCTCGGTAAATCCATTCTTGTTTTGCTCCGCAATTTGCTGCCGTATTTTTTGCAAAGATCCCAGGCCGCTGCGTTGTTCAGGATTTGCTGTTTGGAGTTTGTTGTTTGAGGTTTGATGTGTTGGATTTGAAATTTCAATTTTAACTTCAGGTTCTTCTAAAATTAATTTAGCGCCTTCCTGCGGTTTCAGTTTACTAACCGGTTTATCATTTGTAACTGCTAACTCATCACTCTTGACTTTATAAACCGGCAATGCCCTGAAAGTAACGGTCTTTACACCTTCAACTATTTTTTTTTTACTTATCCCACCATCGTTGTTTACAAGTTCCAGCGCCTGCTGCAGGTAACTGAGTTTGATGATGGTGAGTTCTATATGCAGCCTTTTGTTACGGGCCTGTTTATAATTAACTTCTGCTTCGTTTAAAATATTCAGTGCACTGATAATGTAAGCTGCAGGAACCGTCTGTGCTTTCTGTAAATATTTCTGTTTGAAATCTTCTGCCACCTCCAGCAGCATGGCTACTTTGGCATCGCTGCTCACGAGCAGGTTGCGTAAAAATTCTGCAAAGCCATTGATGACAGTGTCGCCTTCAAAACCTTTGCGGTTAATTTCATCATACATTAATAGGGCGCTGCTCAAATCCTGTTGCAGCAAGTAATCCAGCAGCCTGAAATAATAATCTTCATCTAAAATATTGAGGTGCTCCAGGGTGTTGGCATAAGTAACTTCACCATTGGTAAAGCTCACAATCTTATCCAGGATGCTGAGAGAATCCCTCATGCAGCCTTCACTTTTTTGAGCAATAATATGCAGGGCAGCTTTCTCTGCTGTAATCTCTTCCTTTGCACAAATTTCCTGCAGGTGTTCTACCGTATCGTTGTTGGTGATGCGTTTGAAATCGAATATCTGGCAGCGGCTTAAAATCGTTGGCAGTATCTTATGCTTTTCTGTGGTGGCCAAAATAAAAATGGCATAAGGCGGTGGCTCTTCCAGCGTTTTTAAAAATGCATTGAAGGCAGAAGAGCTCAGCATGTGGACCTCATCCACAATGTAAACTTTGTATTTGCCGGCCTGTGGAGCAAAGCGAACCTGCTCCACCAAACTGCGGATATCATCCACTGAGTTGTTGCTGGCAGCATCCAGTTCATGTATGTTTAAAGAAGTACCAGCATCGAAGGAAACACAGCTGTGGCAAGTGTTACAGGCTTCACCATCTTTTGACTGTTTTTCACAGTTGATAGTTTTGGCTAATATCCTGGCACAGGTGGTTTTGCCCACACCCCTTGGCCCACAAAACAAAAAAGCATGTGCCAGCTGATTATTTTTAATGGCATTTTTAAGCGTAGTGGTAATATGCGATTGCCCGACCACCGTTGAAAAATTTTGCGGCCGGTACTTTCTTGCTGATACGATGAATTTATCCATTTGGCTGCAATTTACAGTTATTTCAGTTTTCTGTTTATTACTAATTATTTAAAATCTAACTCAACATTGGATGACGTTTAAACTCCATATTCCGGTCAAATAAATAGCGGTAGGTAGCCAGGTTCCTGCTGCGGAATGTATCGCCAAAATTTTCTGCCACATTAATCATCTTGGGGTTAAAGTCGCCAATCCACTGCATTTCATAGGCGGTATAAGGTTTGGATGGAACCTGTATTATTTTCTGACATTCAGCAATTAAATAAGCATCAATACCTTTTCCCTGCCACTCCGGTACCACACCAAATACCAGCCCGGTAAACTTTTTTGAAGGTTTGAATTTTTGTAAAAAAACAAAATACAGTTTTTGCAGCAGTCCAAACTGTCCATTCATGTGTTTAAAATATTGGTTCAGGTCGGGCAGGTTTAAGAAAATACCGATGGGCTCTTCTTTGCAGTAAGCATAATAAATAATGCGTTCATCAATTACCGGTTTCATTTTTTTAAACATCAGCATCACCTGCTCTACCGCCAGTTGTTTCAGCCCGCCATGACCTGCCCAGGCTTTGTTGTAAACAGTTGTAAAGTCTGCAGCAAATTTTTCTAACTGATTTTTATTGATCAGTTTTATATTGATATCCGGGTCTGCAGATATTGCAGCATGCCGTTCAAAAATTTTGGGGGAGATTGTTTTTTGTGGATCAATGCCAAAACATATTTGATTAAAAAAAACCTGGAAGCCATAATTTTCAAACAAACTGACATAATAAGGAGCATTGTAATTCATACAATAAAGCGGTTCTGCAAAACCTGCGGTTACCAACCCCCACCATTTATCCCGTTCACCAAAATTGATTGGGCCATCCATTGCCTGCATACCTTTTTCTTCCAGCCACTTTTTTGCGGTGTCAAATAAAATATTGGCAGCTTTCTGGTTGTAGATACATTCAAAAAAACCGATGCCGCCAACCTTTACTTCATCGCATTTATTTTTATATTTTTTATTCACAAAAGCAGCGATACGGCCAATCAATTTTCCATTATCATCTTTCATTATCCACCTGGTAACTTCACCAAAACGGAAAGCTTTATTTTTTTCTTTATTAAATACTTCGTCAATATCCTTATCCAGCGGACGAATCCATTGCAGATCTTTTTTATATAATTGTATGGCTACCTGCAAAAATTCTTTAGCGGCTGCGGCATCATTTACGGGTATTATTTGCATAGCTGATTTTGAAAAAGCAAATGTAGGCGGAATGGATTTATTAAAAACATTCGTTCATTCGCCAAACATTTTTTAGGAATGCCAGTGCTTTTAAAGTAATTGGTTTCACCTCCACAGCCGGTGTGGCTGCGTAACTGGAACGCCGCTCCTTTTTCGTCTTTGAAAAAATATGCTCCGCATTTTTTCAATCCCGATTTTATCGGGACCGAAGAAAAAGAGGCGGCTAACCCAGTTACTGTTGAAAATTAATGGCGGTAATGCAGGCTGTTTAAATACGTTGATAATTTTTTGGGAACGCAATTGTCTAATCCAAAAATCTTGGTCAAACATTTTCCTTATTCAGCAACTCATTCAATTTCTCCAGTGCCTTTATCAATATTTTAGCCTTGGGCTGTTTGGAAAGCCTTGCGGCTGTTACCAGTAAATTCAGGTGTTCCAGGCCGCTGGACAGTTTGCTTTTGGCGCCGGTTTTTATCCAGTATTTTTTCACATCAGTTACAATATCTTCGGGATGTATACTGGCAGGCTGCAGGCAAAGTTTTGTCAGCAGTACATTGGCATCATTCAGTGAGTCCCAAAATTCATAATCTTTTTCCTGGTCAATATCTGCAGAAAGCACTTTGTCCAGCCAGC
>JANMJU010000142.1:0-9752 GCA_031371545.1 Chitinophagaceae bacterium | reverse complement strand
ACAGGCTTCATCGGCGTGGCAGGCAGGTCATTTACTGCTTTTACAAAATCACTTTGTGCATCCCGGTTGGTTTCCACTGCTGTGATGGCTGGCTTCTCCACTTTCAATACATTCTTGTCTTCGCCTTTGCGTTTTAAAATGGCAACATAATTATTACCAAAATATTTATTTGCAAATGCTACAATATCTTTTTTTGTAAGCTTACTCAGCAGGTCGGTATAAGCCACCTGCTCTTTCCAATCCTGTTCGCTGGTAAAAGCATCCATCAAATCACTTGCACGGTTGCTGTACGACTCTGTGTTTTGAATCTTCGCCTTCTTCTGATTGTTGATGATGGAAGTGATGAGGTTGTCATCAAAATTTCCTGATTTTAAATTATCAATTTCACCCAGCATCAGCGCTTTCACCTCTTCCAGCGACTGTCCAAGTGTTGGCGTGCCCGCCATGTATAGTATGCCGTAATCAATCAACGTGTAGGCAGAGGCAGAAGCCCTTAACAGTTTTTGTTTTTTAATTAAGTTTAAATCTATCAAGCCTGCTTTGCCATTGGTTAATATTTGTCCAACTAAATCGGCCAGTAAAATATCTTTTGCTTTATTGCCCGGCAGGCGAAAACCGATGGTTACACTTTCTGCATCAGGGCCCACCACTTCTTTCAGGATGGGAGCCGCAATAGGAACTTCCGGCGCAAAACTATATTTAGGAATGGCTTTTGTTTTCATGTAAGAAAAAGCAGCGTCAATCTTTTTGATCATTGCGTCGGGATCAAAATCTCCACTCATGATAACACCCATATTGTTGGGCACATAATAAGTATTGAAATAATTTCGGATGGCTTCCAGGGAAGGATTTTTTAAATGCTCAATGGTGCCGATGGTGGTTTGCTTACCATAATTATTGTTCTTGAATAATTCCCTGAATAATGTTTCATTCACCTTTCTGCCATCGTTGTCAAGGCCACGGTTTTTTTCTTCGTATACCGCTTCCAGTTCGGTATGAAAAATGCGGAACACCGGGTTGCGGAATCTTTCGCCCTGCACTTTTAAATATTTATCCATTGCGTTGGCAGGCACATCATCTGTGTACACGGTTTGCTCAAAGGAGGTGAATGCATTGGTGCCCTGTGCACCCATGCTGCCCATCATTTTATCATATTCATTGGCAATAGCAAACTTAGCCGCCACGCCGCTTACAGAATCTATCTCGTGGTAAATTGCTTTTCTTTTACTGCTGTCTGTTGTTTTGTTGTACACTTCATACAGTGCATTTATTTTATCCAGCTCCGGTTTTTCTTTTTCCCAGTTGAGAGAGCCGTATTTGTCGGTGCCTTTAAACAGCATGTGTTCCAGGTAGTGTGCCAGCCCGGTGTGGTCTGCCGGATCGGTTTTGCTGCCAGCCTTGGTGGCCACATAGCACTGGATACGGGGATCTTTGTTTGTTGGGCTAAGGATAACAGTGAGACCGTTCTTCAAAGTGTAAAACCTTGCTTTGGCCGGGTCGTTGGTTACATACTTGTAAGTGTAGCCGCCGGAACTTGCCTGCTGCCATTGGTATTTGGAGGCTTGCGGAGTTTTGGTTGGTTGTGCCATTGCTGCTATCTGCAGCAGCAACACTGTCAGCAGCATCAGATTTTTCTTCATATACATCATTTGGTTTAAGTAAAATGGATGGTAAATATAGTAAGCTATTGCTGTATTGATGTGCCATTCAAAATAAATGACTCAATTTTTTAAGAGGCAGTTTTTATTAATGAATTACTTTTGGAAATAATGCAGACAGCAAACAAACCAACATATCCCATTGCTTACAAATGGCTTTCGTATGGCATTGTGCTGGCCTTTGTTTACTACTGGCTGTTTACCATCGCCATTATTTTTTTACCGAAAACAATTAATACCACTAGTCCCCGACAGGCAGCTGTTTACACGGCTTTTATCCGGCAAAACTGGCAGTTGTTTGCAGCGTCAAAAGTGTACAACAGGAAATTGAATGTAGTGTTAAGGGATAAAATTACCCAACAGCCAACCGACACCATAGACCTGGTGCAATACACGATTGCTGAAAAACGAAAACAGGCACCCTTTAATAATTATGAAGATGCCATTGACCACATTTTGTACAAAGAGATGAACGGCTTGGAAAGGCAACTAGCAGCTAAGAAAAAATTATTGCAGCAACAGTTTCCCGGCAGGGCGGATAGTTTTTATATGCAGCAAAGTTCCTTACTGCTGGAGCAGGACAGCCTGCAACCGAACCTGCATAATTTAGTGAACTATGCAAAATATGTATTGCAGCAAAAGAAAATCACTACAGCAAACAAAGAATTCCAACTGACGGAGCTGCACAAATATATTCAGCCACAGTTGCCGGCATACAGCATAGCCGGAGACAGCACAGCAGAACCACTTTTTATTTCAACCTTTAAAAATTTATAGCAGGTGTTTGATATTAAACAAATAATAGGGCATCTGCAACAGCGCAATCAAAAGGCATACTATCTTGCTTTTTTGAGAGTGGCATTGAGCATCTGGTATTTAAAAGAATTGCTTTTTCGTTGGCCGGCACTTGAAATGCTGTACAGCGGCCATGGCCTTTTTAAACTAAAACCTTCTGCTGCTATTTCTCTTTTTCATTTGAATCCATTATGGCTGCAGCAACATTACATAATGGTAGTGTACGCTTGTGTTTTTTTGTTGCTGTTGAATATTATTGGCATTGGCAGAAACATTGTTTCATGCTTAGTTTTCATTGCGCTTGCATTGTTGCAAAATATGAATGATACATTTGAGAATGGCGGAGACTGGATGGCTTTGTTGCTGATGTTTTATTTATTATTTGCTGATACGTTTTCTCATTTTACTTTGCTTAAGCAAAAAATATATTCATCCGAAATGCAACGGCTGCACAATCTTGTCAGTAATCTTGCATCGTATGCCATCTTAATTAACTTATGCCTGGTATATTTTATGGCGGGCTTGTACAAAGCCCAGGATCCTTACTGGCTAAAAGGAACTGGGATATATTATTTTTTGAACGATGACCGGTATTCAATTTTGGCGGCCAATAAACAACTTGTTTCGCCTTCAATATGGATGTATGTGGTGAATTATGGTACGGTGCTGTTTGAAATAAGTTTTCCTTTTTTAGTCTTTTTCAAACGCAGCCGGTGGATTGCTTTGTTGCTGGGTGTGATCATGCACCTGGGTATTTATTTCTTTTTGATGATCTACGGCATGTCGGTGGTTTTTATTTTGCAGTACGGTTTATTTTTCAGCAATGAAGAAATTATTTCTACAGTTGAAAAGATAAAGGGGATGATAAAATTTAAAAGAAAAACTTTGCCTGTTGTAATAAAATAATGAGGTTTACTTTTACAAAACAATCAATAACAATGATTATGAAAAAATTTCTAAAAATTATCCTGAAAACTTTTCTTGTTTTATTTTTGCTGATCAATATTATCACAGCTTTCCATGCCTACAAGTTTACTCACTTTTATAACCAGGGAGAAGTAGCCATTAAAAAAAAGGAAGACAAAACCACCTGGGATGTGACGAAAGAAATTTTCTTTGGCATCAATGCCATAAAACAAAAAAACATAGTTCCGGATTCTTCTTTTGAAACAGTTGTCATCAACACAAAAGACAGTATTCAATTGCAGGGCTGGTATATAAAAACAAGCGGCGTTGCCAAAGGCACTGTGATATTATTTCATGGCCACGGCAATAAAAAAACATCTGTACTGGATGAAGCGGCAGGGTTTAGAAAATTGGGCTACCACACATTCCTGCTTGACTTTAGGGCACATGGGAGCAGCGGTGGAAACACCTGCACCATTGGTTTTGATGAAAGTGAAGATGTGAAACTGGCTTATGATTTTATAAAAGATAAAGGAGAAAAAAATATTGTGTTGTGGGGTATATCAATGGGAGCGGCAGCCATTACCAAAGCCATGAATGATTATACTTTGCAACCTTCCAAAGTAATATTGGAAATGCCCTTCGCTTCTATATTGCAGGCAGCAGAAGGCAGAATAAAAATAATGGGGCTGCCCGGAGAACCATTAGGAACTTTCATTACTTTTTGGGGTGGTACAGAGCATGGTTTTTGGGGTTTTGGTATGAAGCCATCTGAGTTTGCTCAAAAAATAACGGTGCCAACATTACTGCAGTGGGGTAAAAAAGATCCCCGTGTGCAGGAGGTAGAAACCGATGCCATTTACAAAAACCTTGCAGGTATAAAACAACTGGTGGTGTATGAAACTGCTGCTCATGAATCGTTGTGTGATAAAGAACATGATAAATGGATGGCATCAGTTGCTGGTTTTTTGAATTAATAAGTTACACAACCGATGCACCCGAAAGATATTTCCATCGCCGATTTTACTTACCATTTACCGGAAGAAAAAATTGCAGCTTTCCCTTTGGCAGCAAGGGATTCCTCTAAACTGTTGTTGTATAAAGATGGCGTTATCTCACAGGATGTTTATAAAAATATTGCTGCACACATTGCTGCCAACAGCCTGTTGGTATTCAACAATACCAAAGTGATACAGGCAAGGATATTGTTTCAAAAGCCCACAGGTGGGGTGATAGAAATATTTTGCATGGAGCCTTATGAAGGAATTAATGAGTACAGTGTGATCATGGGCAAAAAAGAAAAGGTGAAATGGAAATGCTTGATTGGCGGTGCTGGTAAATGGAAAGAAGGTGCGTTGATGAAACAATTGATAATTGACTATAAGCAATTGGTGATGGAAGCAAGGTTAGTAGAAAAACTTTCTGATGCTTATGTAGTGGAGCTTTCATGGCAACCGGCCCATTACAGTTTTGCAGAAATGCTTGGACTGTTTGGCGACATGCCGTTGCCGCCCTACATCAAAAGAAAAGCCGACGATGCTGATAAAGAAAGATATCAAACCATTTATGCAAAACAGGAAGGCAGTGTGGCAGCACCAACAGCAGGCCTTCATTTTACCAACAATATTTTTACTGACCTGGCTGAAAAAAAAATTAATAAAGCGTATGTAACCCTGCATGTGGGAGCAGGTACTTTTAAGCCTGTAAAAGCTGCCAGCCTGCAAGGGCACGAAATGCATAGCGAATGGATGGAAGTAAATAAAGAAACTGTAGAGCAACTGATTAATAATATTGACAATGGAATTATTGCAGTAGGCACCACTTCACTGCGTACTATTGAAAGCCTTTACTGGATGGGTGTGAAAACAATTTTACAACCCGGAATAGAAACAGCAGACTTAACTATCCAGCAGTGGGATGTATATGAACCGCCGCTGGCAGAAACAAATTATACTGCTAAAAAAGCGCTTGAATCATTGCTGTTGTGGATGAAAAAAAATAACAGTTTTCGGATATTGACTGCTACACAAATTTTGATTGCACCAGGCTATCAATACAAATTAGCCAAAGCCATCATCACCAATTTCCATCAGCCGCAATCCACTTTATTGTTGTTGGTAGCCGCCGCAGTTGGCTACGATTGGAAGAAGATATACCAGTACGCCCTGGAAAATGATTTTCGCTTTTTAAGTTATGGAGATGGAAGTTTAATCTTTACCCCCTCAACCCCCTAAAGCAAGCGACTAATTTATTAGGCTCTATGAATAGCTCCCCTCTAGGGGATGGGGGTTTACGGCTGTATCGTAACGGGTGTGCCTACAGGAATATAACTAAACAAATCTTTCATCTCGGTATATTTTACCGACACACATCCATCAGTCCAGTTGTAAAAATTATCAATTGTCCATTCTTCTTCCGGCCTGGTGGCATGTATGGCAATACCATTACCAATTTTTGCAGATTTAGGAATGATGCCTTTTTGTTTTCTTTCAGCAAATTTCAGCCTGTCCATTTCATTCGGGAAATCCAATAATAATTCCGGACCCCATTGAGGATGTATTTTTTTCAGGATAATTTTAAAATTTCCGTTAGGTGTTTTTTTATCTCCTTCCTTCATTTTATCTCCTAGGTCTTTGCTGCCAAATACAATTGGGTAAGTGGCAAACCAGCCTTCTGCGTCATATACCTTCAATTCATAATCACTTTTATCTACGATGATGTAATAAGGATTTTCTTCTTTTACCGCTACCGGCTTTTTTACCTTCTTGGTGATGGTTGATTTTTTTGCAGAACGTATTTTGTTTTTACCGGGAGGCATAAATGCCAGCAATGCAAAAAGCGAAACAAGAAGGGCGGCTGAATACAAAACTGATTTTTTCATACTGGAAAATTATGGAATACCACAAAACAAACGCTGTGCCAGCCAAAAATATTTTAATACAATGAGAAAAGCTTAACAAAAAATAATATTAACTAAAAGTTTTTTTTCTGCCAACACAATAAAATAAAAAAGATGAAATCATTTGTTGATGATTTCATCTTTTGTCGGGAATTGCCAAAG
Organism: Chitinophagaceae bacterium; assembly: GCA_031371545.1. Classification (GTDB taxonomy): domain Bacteria; phylum Bacteroidota; class Bacteroidia; order Chitinophagales; family Chitinophagaceae; genus Ferruginibacter. The sequence goes on along the minus strand of JANMJU010000142.1, from coordinate 3,332 downwards.
GGGAATTAATCTTGTTTAAGCCCTGCTTGCCAGCAATCCTCTATGCAATGTTGGCGGCAGTTTTGTGTAGATTTATTCTTTTTGTAATAAAATAGGCAAATATTAAATTAGGTATCCAGCACAGGTATGCAACTATTCTGTACGCAATTATAAAGTCATGAAACAGTATAGTTAAAAGGGGTAACCAAATCCTGAGTGTTACTGCAGCAAAGCAAGCCGCATAACTGTAAATCATCATTTTTTGATGTGATGCTATTCGTTTGTTCCTGATATGAATATATGCATTCAACGTTGTGTAAAACCAAATGATACCTAAAGAAATAAACCCCAAAGTTGTTATAATACCACCTGTTGCATACAATGCAATATAAAATGATGCGGTTGCACTTAATAGTGAAAAAATAATATAAAGTTTGCCGATTTTCCTGTGCAGAGACATTTTAGTTGTTCTGATTTTCCGGTTAAACTGGATCCACCCAATTAGCAATGCAAGCCCACCCAAAATGATATGAGTATAAAATCCTGTATTCCAAAAAACATCCGAAAGTGTAATCTCACTTTTTGATTGTAATAAGCCAAACTTTCGGTCAATTAAAAAATAGATAGCAGGATAAAGTCCAACCAATGTAGCAAATACAGCCAATAATATTTTGAATAAATTTTTTATCATGATTCGTGGTGGCTTTTAGAAACTGCCACCAATATAAAATAATTTATTCTTTTTACCAGTTGCTAAGCCTTACGCCCAAAGTATACGGCCGCATATCCAATCCTCTTTTATAAAAACTGTTGGGAGAATAGGAACCATAGAGGCGTACCGGACCAAGGCCAATTTCTCCAACATAAGAAAATTTGAATTGCTCCAGGTCGAAGCCGCCATTATTTTTTTTCTTGCCCCTGGGTTCGCTTATTTGTTTGTTGCGGCTGCTGTAAAGGTAGCCTGCACTTACACCCAGACTGATGCTGAATCCTTTGTTTTGTTTGTTGGGGTTGGTACAGTAATTCAGCATAAAGGGCACGGTAACATAATCTGCTGCCAGCTTGTTTTTAGAAAAGCTGACAGAGTCCCTGATGATGACCGATGCAGGAGCCACACCGGCTACAAAAGGATTATCTTTTAAATAACTTACCTGCGAATTGTAACGGTAATTATTCAGCTCAACACCCAGGCCGTATTTTAAATTCAGGTGGTGGTCAATAAGATTGAGCCGCTGCATAAACAACCAGATATTGATGTCAATGCTTTTGCCAACGTTCAGATTAAAATCGCTTGCTCCTAATGGTGCAGCACCGGTTCTGTTGTAAAGATAGCCACCGGTATTACCGTAATTTGTTTTATCAGCATAGTTGGCAAAACCAATATCCAGTATCATCCAGTTAGTATTTACATTTGATTTTTTGCCTTTGTGTTTTTTTTCATACCTGCTCTCCTCATTGTAATTGTTGTTATTTTTTGAATTGTTTTTTTCGCCATTGGTTACAATGATCATATTGCCGATACGGATGCTGTCACTTTCTTTGCCGGATGGAATAGTTGTATCCGCTGTCTTTTTTATACCGGCGGTAAAATTTCCGGCTTCTGTTTTTTGCCCACCTTTTGTTATGATGATCATGTTGCCAATGCGGATGCTGTCGGTTTCTTTTGTTTGCGCCGTTGCTGCCGTGCAATACAAAGCAAGCGCCATCAATATAAATAGCTGTTTCATAAAATTATATTTTCTGATTGTGTAGCCTGTGTGGATTGCCATTGGCTTTTTTGAAGAAAGTATTCAAAAAATTATTGCATGGCAAAAGACATGTTGGCAATTTTTATATCATCACCGCTGCCGGTTTTAATATTTGCTTTTCTTTCCAGCACCCTTTTTACTTTTTTAAAGAAACCGCCAATTTTTGTCTTCTTCGGTTTATCATCATCTTCCTCATCATCAAAGCGGGCAAAATTTTTCTTGCTGTCATTGTTATCTGCAAAGACGGTATTGACGGCATAAGTATCAGGTGCAGTTATTTTATTTTGTACCGGGTCTGTGCTGCCGGTTTCATTTTTAATCTCTTTCTTTTCAGGTGTTACGTTTGCTGTTGCTGTTTTGTTACCAACAGTGTTGTTAAGGTTTTCTAAAACAGGTTTTGGTAAATTATTATTCAATTGTTGCTGCAATACCATTTCATTTTTTTCTTTGCTGGGCGTGGATTGTGGCAGTGTTTTGTTTTCAGGCAATGTGTTGGTTCTATTGTTATTTTGTTTTATGACCGCAGCGGCCGCTTCTTTTTCTATTATTGAATTTGCCTGTATATTTTGGTCAGTAACGCCGGCTGTTTTTTCAGCAGGGTTTACTTTATTGGTACCACTGGCGGTTTCGGCAGCAGGTAAAGCAGTAGTGCTTTTATTGAAGTTGCTAACAGCCCCCCATAGCCCAAAAACAATCAGTATAGCAGCAGCTACCAATCTCCACCACCTAAATGGAACCACCCTGCCGCTTTCTTTTTTGTACAAAGATTCTTTATCATCAAAAACCATTCTATCTGCTGCAGACAATTTGGTTTGTTGCAATAAACTCCATTCCTTTTTTACCGGTTCATCGTTTTTTATGAGATATTCAATCTGTTGTTTTTCATTTACTGCAAGTTCATTGTCCAGCAGCAATAATAATTGTTGCTGAATTTCTATATCATGGCGCTGCGGCTTCAGTAAGTTTTCTTTATTCTCAAATAAAACCTGCTCCGGCTCCAGGATAGCCTGTTGCAGCATCTGCATTTCTTTTTTCAGATCCGGATTGTCAGCCAGGAACAACTCCACCACATTCTTTTCCCCAGCAGACAATTCATTATCTGCATACAATAAAAAATACTCTTCGTAATTATCTCTGTTAATATTCATTTTTTATTTTTCTCTTAAAACTCTATTACTTCAAAATTCCTTCGTTAGCTAACGGAGGCGGTTAAATAATGTTTTCCGGTTTCACAATATACTCCCTGAGCTGCAGCCTTGCCCGGTGTAAATACACTTTCACCTGGCTTTCATTCAACCCGGTTATCTGCCCGATCTCTTCATAACTGTAACCCTCATAATCTTTCAGCATCACCAGGCTCCGCTGTGTTTCATTCAGACGGCTCAATGCTTCCTGCAATACTTTTTTGGAATCATGCTGTTGCCGGTTGCTGATTTTTGCTGCTGCTGAAAATTCTTCTTTTAATACAATCCGCTTGTGTTTTCTAATGTGATCTATCATTTGATTGTAAGCCACGGTAAATAAAAAACTTTTACACTTTTCATTGATCACTGTTTCCCTGTTTATCCATAATTTTTCAAAAGCACCCTGCACCACATCCTTTGC
>JANMJU010000133.1:0-11322 GCA_031371545.1 Chitinophagaceae bacterium | reverse complement strand
GACGTGTATGTGCATTGTGAAAAGTGCAATGGCAAAAGATACAATAGGGAAACATTAGAAATCCGCTACAAAGGAAAATCAATCAGCGATGTACTGAACATGACGGTGGATGAAGCAGTGGAGTTTTTTAATGCGGTGCCTTTTATCTATCGTAAAATAAAAGTGCTGAAGGAAGTAGGGTTGAGTTATATCACACTTGGGCAAAGTGCTGTTACCCTCAGCGGCGGTGAAGCACAAAGAGTAAAACTTTCAACAGAGCTTGGTAAAAAAGATACAGGTAAAACATTTTATATTTTAGATGAACCTACAACGGGTTTACATTTCCAGGATATACAGCATCTGCTTGATGTAATAAACAAATTAGTTGACAGAGGAAATTCTGTTTTAGTAATAGAACATAATATGGATGTGATAAAAGTAGCCGACCATATTATTGATATTGGCCCGGAAGGTGGTGATGGTGGAGGACTGGTTTTGTATGAAGGAGTGCCGGAAGGATTGGTAAAAGTGAAAGAAAGTTTTACTGGGAAATATTTAAAGGCGGAATTGAATTGATTATTTTGCCCTTAGGCATCTATTTTTTTTGCAAAGCAACATTGTAAACTTTATTTGTATCTGCATTGATATGAATCATATTGCCAAAACAACAGCAGCTCTTTTATGCTTTTTTATTTTATTTGCCAGCTCCTGCAAAAAAGAACAACCTGACTGTAAAGGCAATTGCTATACCCTTCACATGAAAGGCAGGGTGTATGATAAAATAAGCCTTGCTGGAAAAGCAAATGTACCTGTGGAAGTAGAATGGGGTCGTGTTTGTATAGGCTGCACTATTTACACCGTAACATCTGGAAGAACGGACAGCAATGGAAATTTTAATTTGGCAAAAAATGTGGACACTGGTTTTTTTAAGCAATATTTCCTTGCTATAAAAATACCTGCTGATTCAAATTATTTTATTAATGTCATTGAATCAGAAAACCTTTATTTCGTAAAGCGGTTGTACGACTATGATTCCCTTGCATTACAGCACCTCAACTTTGAGCTGTATCCAAAAGTCCCTTTAACAATAAGGCTTCGGAGAACACAGCAAGATAATTTTGGTTATTATTCTGTTGGCCATTCTTTCGCTTCTAACCTGGCGGGTAGTTACTATACGTTTTATGATCCACTGGCTGCTGTGGATACTGTTATTCATCAGCATACTGCGCCAGCAATTTTCACAAAAATTTACTGGAGAAAAGGTTTTATTGGAGGGTCATTTACAGAAGGCTCCGATTCTCTCATCTGTACCCCGGGAGGAAATAATACGATTGAAGTTAATTTTTGAAGTCGTTAATTTAAAAAGCTATCAATAAAAAAACCCGGACATAACGCCGGGTTGTTTGTTTAACTAAAAATGACAAAGCGATAGTAAGGAATTTAGAATAGGTGGTTTCAGGGGAAACAGTTGTACTTGCATACAGCCTGCCTCTGGGTTAAATCCTGTTACACCACTTTGTCATTTTTTGCTGGCCATCTGTATGGCGAATATTTTATTAAGGTTTGTGCGAATGAAAATTTCCTCTTATCTTCTCTACAAAAGAGTTCATCAACAAAAGCTCAAAGCTTTCGCCGGTATCGTACCGCATGGTAAATGCAATTACCTGGCCGCTATAGCGGTATGATTTGCCTGTTTTACAACAGCAGAAAAATCAGCCGCTTTAGATTTGTTGTACAGCATCACCAGCATAAAGCAGGTTACCAGTACCACCATCTTAAAAAGCATCGGATTAATTTGTAAACCGTTTTTCATAAATATGGATTTTAAATGTTAGTTATTAAATCTTCTTAAAACCTTGTTGGGCATCTCGTACTTCCACGGCTGCTGCTTCTATACCCGCCACCATTGCCACCGCCATAACCACCACCGTTACCGTAACCATCGTCACCAAACCGGATACCTACTTTTAATAAAAATGAAAAATAAGCATCCTTGTTAATCGGCGTACCCCTTTGCACACCGGGTGCATACCTGCCCACGCCGGGTGTTACGATACCAATTGTTTTATCACTTATCTGCCAGGCTATTGCTGCATCTGAAGCATTCAAATGGGCATTAAAATAGACCGGGTCAATATAAGTGGTACTTACATCGTCAATGTAATCCGTAAATGTTTTGCGGTACAAAAGTTCCAGGCCAAGGTTTACTTTATCCGATACAATATATTTTACCCCGCCGCCAAATGGGAGGTTCATCTGCGTTAGTTTGTAATCTTTTTTATCAGGATATTCCGGGAACCCCTGCCCTTCTGTATGCAAGGGCTGCAGCTCATGCCAGGTTATATTACCTGCCTGGTCGGTCAGTGAACCCTTGGGATTAAAATGAAAAGCTCCTACCCCACCAAAAAAATATGGCCGCAGCCTGGGATCGTAGTCATCATCATTGCGGTAAATGTATTGCAGAGGAAAAAATTCGATGGCTCCGTAAGCTTCCCAGATATTGCTTTTAAAATTAAGGTTGCGTTGTTTGCGCCACAATTCATCTACACCATGAGTACTGATAATTTTGTCATCCCCTTCCACATAAGTGTATTGCCCTGCCAGCCTGAATCCAAGCCATTCATTTGGATACACCGTTACAAAAACACCTTTCATTAATTTAGTAAATTCATAATTCAGGTCTTTGATAAACGTAGTGCCTTTGCCTACCTTACCACCCAGGTCGCCCAGAAAAAAAGTAGGGCCGAAATTTAAGCCAGCTTCCACTTTTGCATCCCCCAAATTAAACATCAAATGCTGTGCATTACCTGTACTTGCTGCAATGCAGCAAAACAAAATAATTAAGCACCTGCTTCGTATTAAATTATGTAATTGTTTTTTCATTCGAATACTGATTTTTGGATTTTGCTGTATATCCATATTAAAACTTACAGCTTACACGATGTCAATCTTATTTAAACGGCAACCAGTATGAATTATTGTATATGTGTGGAAATTAACTGCCCAGCTGCATTTTAATATGTGGTATTCCATCTTCCAGGTAAGGTTCACTGGTTTGTATAAAGCCAAGTGACTGATAAAAATTTTGCAGGTAAAGCTGGGCACTGATTATAATGACAGGGTCTCCGAATTGTGCTATAGTTTTTGTAATGGCGTGCTGCATCAACTCTCTGCCGTAGCCGCCTTTTCTGTAAGCAGGCGAAGTAACCACCCTCCCAATACTGGGGTGACTGTAAGAAATGCCGCTGGGTAATATGCGGCAGTAAGCAGCTAAATCAGCACCAGCCCAGCCGCACAAATGAAAAGCGGCCTGGTCTTTTCCGTCCATATCCTGGTACACACAATTTTGTTCTACCGAAAAAACTTCTGTACGCAATTGAAGAATGCTGTACAATTCTGCAGCAATTATTTCCTCAAAAGATTTGTATGTCCAGTTTAGTTGCATGGGGCAATTATTGCAGTAAAGGTAAAATATCACTAATGGTAACCGGCCTTTGTTCATCATTTAATTCTATCAGCACATAATAACCATTGGCACCGCCGGCTTTTTGCAGTGCATCCACTAATTTTTGCTGATCGCTGGCTGTTCTTTTTCCATCTTCCTCATTCCAAATTTCTTTGGTACAAAGGCAACCAAGCGTTGGTGTCAGCGGATAGTAAGGCTGGCCTTTATAATACCGGGGATCAACAGTGCTGCCATGTGCAATGATTTCTGTTCGGCCAGCTTTTCCGGCATAATAGGTTTCATAAATTGGGAAATAATTTGTCCAGCTAAGGGGTAATAATTTTTTGTACCAGCCCTCCTTCCACACAGAATCAGTGATGGTGGAATCATTCATAAAATGCTGCAGGCTTGTTTCCGCAGGCATGGTGAGCTGAATATTTTTTGTGGGGCCAATAAAATTACTGTTGCTCACATCAAAACCTTTCATCCTGAAAATGCCCTGTGGTGTGTTGCCATTGCTGAGGTAGCCGGGTAAATTATTGATGCTTCTTGCCAGTTGAGGCACAGAAAAAATATTTCCATATTCATCTTTCAAAAAATTACCGGCACTGTCTCTTATAATACTGATGCCCGGATAATCCCTGTTTATTCTTTGAAAAGTAAATACTACAGTGGCATTTGCAAAAAATGCTTGATGCAAAATATCTTTGAGTGGCGGCAATACTTTAGCCTTTACCATTTCATTCAGTCGATAGTTCAATTGTTTTAATATCGCATTGCTGCTGTCTGCTGCCAGCTTCATCAATGCCCTTGTTGCAATATCTTTTTTCAATGCGTTGTTGGTAGAAGCCTGTAAGTATTCAGCACACATCGCAAATACTTTATCATTACCCGATGTATTGATCAGCAGTTCCACTTCTTTTAAAAATACGGATGGATAATTTGCGTACACCAGTTCCAGCAAAGCCTGTTGAAAATAAACACTTCTTTTTCCCACTCCATCAAAGGCAGTATGAATGCGGCTTTCCGCCCAGGGAGATTTGTAGCGGATGAGTTCCATTGCATTAAAAGCATCCATCCAGTTTTCTTCTGTGCTGTCTGTTAAAGCGAAGGATAAGTTTTTTGTGATGGCATTGTTGACTAAGTTTTTATACAGTCTTGACCTGTTTTCTGCTTTGGTATCTTTTGAATAAAACACATCAGCAACCTGCGCTGATAAAGTGATGCTGCAAAAAACAGAAAGAATTACAACCGAGAAAAAAAATATTTTTTTTGTACCCAGCCGGAAGGCATTGTGGCGCTGTATTGGCGTCGCACTCTTGTACTGCAGTATTTTTATTGAACTTTTATTATGCAATTTATAGCAGGTTATGTTTATACTTTACCTTATACATTTTCAGATAAATATTTTAATTGAAATAAAATTACGGATTATACAATGCAAGAAATGCCTGCACCTTATTAAACGCATCAAAGAAAATAGCGTTCCCCCAATCATCGCCATGTCCCTTGCCTGCATACTCTACATATTGCACCGGCACACCTGCTGTTTGCAATTTATCTTTCAACGCTACCGATTGCCTTTGTGCATTCACCAACGGATCGGCACTGCCCTGCAAAATAATCGTAGGACAGGCAGCAGCGGCCACAGCAAAATTGATCGGACTTGATTGCTGGTACAATGCAGCATTGGATACAGGCGTAGCTCCAACAATCGTGGCAATTGTTGACTGTGGTACCATGCCCGGATTGTTGTACATATCAGTCATATCAGTAGGCCCGAAGAAATCAACCACCGCTTTTATCTTTACAGGTGCTGCATATTTATATGCATGCAGCAGGCTTAAATGTGCACCGGCACTTGCACCGATCAATACAAAATTATCGCTGACCAGGTAGTCCGTCCGTTTGTTATAAATATATTCCACCGCAGCTTTTACATCCATCTCCTGTGTAGGAAACAGGTTATTGGGAAATGCTGAAAGACGGTAATTGATGTTAAAGATGGCCTGGTTGGGCAACCTTCTCTTTAAGCTGTCAACAAAAGAAACAAAATCGGCTTTATCTCCAAATGCCCACGCTCCACCATGTACCAGTATCATCACTTTTGTACCGCCAGTACTTCTTCCGGCGGGTAAATACACATCCATATTTTGCAATGGGTCGGCACCGTAAGATGCATTCAACAATGTTACAGCAGTTACTTCCGTATTAACAGGCTCCATATCTTTTTTACAAGAAATGGCAACGGCTGTAATAAAAATCCCCAACAGTAAATTACGGATAGCCATAAAAATATTTTTGAAATTAAAAAAGTAAATTAATCATTCTGTTATTAAGGGAATGGTAAATATTATTTGTTACGGTTCAGGCCGCTTTAAGCATCCATCCTTTAGTAACCATATTTATCTTTCCACAAAGTTTTTAAATGTTTCCGCAATTCTTCTTCTCTTGCATTGTCGCCAGGTTTATAAAAAGCATTTCCTTTAATAGCGTCTGGTAAATATTCCTGCGGCGAAAAATTACTTTCGTAATTGTGGGAGTACTCATACCCTTTTCCATAATCCAAATTTTTCATCAGCCTGGTTGGTGCATTTCGAATGTGCAATGGTACCGACAGATCGCCTTGTTGTTTAACTGCATTCATTGCAGCTCCAATGGCCACTGTAGCTGAATTGCTTTTAGCACTGGAGGCCAGGTAAATAGCGCATTGCGACAGGATAAGACTGGATTCGGGATAACCGATTTTATTAACAGCATCAAAAGCAGCATTCGCCAGCAACAGTGCATTGGGATTGGCATTGCCAATATCTTCACTTGCTAAAATCAACAACCGCCTTGCTATAAATTTTACATCTTCTCCACCCTCAATCATTCTTGCCAGCCAGTACACCGCAGCGTTAGGATCGCTGCCACGGATAGATTTGATGAAGGCTGAAATGATATCGTAATGCTGCTCTCCTTTTTTATCGTAGATGGCAATGCGCTGCTGTGCAATGGCCATTACTTTTTCGTCGGTAATTTCAGATCCATCTGTCAATACTTCTGTTACCAGTTCCAGAAGGTTTAATAATTTTCTTGCATCGCCACCGGAGATATTAATGAGTGCTGAAGTTTCTTTGAGTTTAATATTTTTTTCTCTGAGTACAACATCATCATTCAAAGCATGATCCAGTAATGCAATCAGATCATTTTCATCCAGCCCTTTTAATACATATACCTGGCAGCGGCTGAGCAAGGCACTGTTTACTTCAAAGGATGGGTTTTCTGTAGTAGCACCAATTAATGTGATGATTCCTTTTTCCACCGCACCCAGCAACGCATCCTGCTGGCCTTTGTTGAAGCGGTGAATTTCATCAATGAAGAGGATAACATTTTGTTGTGTCTTTGCTGTTTCAATTATTTCTCTTACTTCTTTTACGCCAGATGAAATTGCACTGAGTTGATAAAATGGAGAGTGTAATGTCTTTGCAATAATATTGGCGATAGTGGTTTTACCAACACCCGGTGGGCCCCATAAAATCATGCTGGGTACTTTGCCATTTTCAATAGCAGTACGCAAAATGCTGCCCTTACCGGTAAGGTGCTGTTGTCCTGCTAATTCATTTAAGGAAGATGGCCGTAAGCGTTCTGCTAATGGAGCTGATGTATTCACTGTTCAAATTTCTGGAATTAACTCATCACTAATTAAATTGTTCAGAAATATTTATTGATTGTCGCCGCCAAAAAGATAGTTGTATTTTTTAAGCAGTTTAAAATTGATAAAAAGCTGTATCAATAGTACAATGGAGAAAAACAACATTACATAAGACAGTACCGCCATCATACCGGCGATTGCTTCAACGGTAATGCCCTGGGGCTTTACAGGCTGTGCAGCCAGCAGCTCCCCTGCCAATTTTATCAATGTTGATTTTGAATAAAACAATACACTGAAACTGTTAATCAGCGACATCATTCCCATTACAGCAGTAACATAACCATTTACTTTTATCCAGTCTTTTAAAGATGGTTTGCACTGTTGCTGACGGTCGATTCCTTTTACCAAAAAAATCAAGCAGGAAATTGTATAAATACAAAAACAGGCCATGATGAAAACCGGCAACAGGATGACCGGATTGGCGAGTCCAATAAAAAACATAATCAGCGAAAAGAAACCAAACAAAGCTGCAAAAGGCAGGAGGATGCAGGTTAAAATTTTATAGAGTGTATTTTTTTGCATGAGTTATTGGAATTATTTTAAAAAATATACCATCTAAATTTCCCTTCTGCCATATTGATAATTCTTTTGTCAATTTTAGCATGAGGGCATTTCTCTACAATTGCTTCAGCAATAAACCTCATATTTTTCCTGTTGTAACTGGAAGTTTGCAGATTGATGCTTTTGCCGGAAGAGGATACAATAACCCACTCCAAACTGGCACCGTGTACATGATAAATCCAGCTAAGATGAGATGCTCTTATTTCCTTCCATTTAAATTCCTTTAGTTTTCCAAAAAATAATTGTTGTGTAATGCCTTCATTATCGATGATCAATTTGTTTTTTGAAAGCATGAAGTAAATCAACAAAAATATAAATAGGCCAATGAAAATCAGCAGAGAGTTTGTTTCATATATTTTCCCTGATCATAAAGAACCAATGAAATAATAATAAAAACAACGGCTACAAAATATAGCGAATCTTTTCTTATAGTTATCTCTTGTCTAACAACAGGAATCATTTTATTTCAAATCTAGCTTTATCTGCAATTCATCAAACTGTTTTGCATCAATAGTACTCGGAGCATCCAGCATCACATCTCTTCCGCTGTTATTTTTAGGAAAGGCAATAAAATCACGGATGCTTTCACTGCCGCCCAGTATAGCACACAGTCGGTCGAAACCAAATGCCAGCCCACCATGCGGCGGTGCACCATATTCAAAAGCACCTAACAAAAATCCAAACTTGTGTTGCTGTTCTGCTTCATCCATGCCCAATGCAGCAAACATTTTTTCCTGCAATGCCCTTTGGAAAATTCTGATGGAACCTCCGCCAATTTCATTTCCGTTCAGCACCATATCATACGCATTGGCTTTGATGCCGGCATAAGGATGTTTTAAATATTCAGCCGCATTTTCAATCACGGGATTGTTGTTGATCATGATGTCAATATGATCCGGCTTAGGCGATGTAAACGGATGATGCCTTGCCACCCAACGATTGTCATCTTCTGCATATTCAAACAAGGGGAAGTCCAGTACCCACAATAATTTAAACTCATCATTTTTACGCATCCCTAATTTATCCGCCAGGTACATCCGCAGGTCGCTGGTTGCTTTTCTTGTTTTTTCTTCGGCGCCGGCCAATATCAAAACAAGGTCGCCTGCTTTTGCGTTGGCTGCATCAGCAATGGCTTTTAATCTTTCGCCATCATAAAATTTATCTACACTGCTTTTATAAGTTCCATCTGCATTGCATTTTATAAACACCAACCCTTTCATCCCAATCTGCGGACGTTTTACCCACTCCGTTAGTTCATCTGTTTGCTTACGGGTATATTCGCTGCAACCCGGAATGGCAATGGCCAAAACCGTCTCAGCATCATCAAACACAGGAAAGCCCCCACCCCCTAAAGGGGAGTTATTTAAAGTGTCTGCTTTGTTAGGAAAAGTATGTAATGGAAATTTTAAATTGGCAATCTTAATTTCAAAACGAATATCTGGTTTATCATTTCCAAAATTCCACATGGCTTCTTCCCAGGTCATCCGTTCCACTACACTGGTATAGTCAATATTTTTTACGTCTTTAAAAATTCGCTTTACCAATCCTTCAAACATGTTCAGAATATCTTCCTGCTCCACAAAACTCATCTCACAATCTATCTGCGTAAACTCCGGCTGACGGTCGGCACGCAAATCTTCATCACGAAAACATTTTACAATCTGGTAGTAACGGTCGTAGCCACTCACCATCAGCAACTGCTTAAATGTTTGCGGACTTTGCGGCAGTGCATAAAACTGTCCGGCATTCATTCTTGAAGGCACTACAAAATCCCTTGCACCTTCCGGCGTTGATTTTATTAAGAAAGGTGTTTCAATATCCATGAAATTATTTTCATGCAGGTAGTTCCTGGTACTGCGGCCAACAGCATAGCGAAGCTCTAAATTTTTCTTCACCATATTTCTCCGCAAATCCAAAAAACGATATTTCATTCTTAGCTCATCACCGCCGTCGGTATCATCCTGTATAGAAAATGGCGGCACCGCAGATTTATTCAGGATGGTAAATTCAGCCACTGCAATTTCAATTTCACCGGTAGGGATATTTGCATTTTTATTGCTGCGTTCATTCACTTTGCCTTTTACCTGTATCACAAATTCCCGGCCCAGCGGATTGGCATCCAGCTTTGTATTTAGGTTTTCAGCAAACAGCAACTGCGTAATGCCATAACGGTCACGAAGGTCCACAAAAGTGATGCTGCCAAACTTACGCACTGTCTGCACCCAGCCGCTGAGGGTGATTTCTTTATTGATGTCGGCCATTCTTAATTCGCCGCAGGTGTGAGAACGATACATTTTAGTTATGAGTTATGAGTGATAAGTTATGAGTTTATTTTGGTTACCAGCAGTTGGACCTTGATGGGGCATCGTTGTGTCACTCACTTCAGGTTTTGTGCTGCTATTTTGCTATTTATAAGCGGCTGCAAATATAAGCTGAGAATGCTTAGTACAAAAACAATGGCCGAAACTGGTGGATTTAAAATTGCAGATTTTTATTTAGAAAGTAAAGAATTGGCAAATTGCCGTTGAGGCGTTATGACGTTTTTATTTCTTTTATAGCTCAACGTCTTAACGCCTCAACGGCAAAACATAAGTTAGTCCGTGATGCATTTAACCCGTTACCAGGTTAGCAATGTATTGCCCGTTATTATAGAAAAAAAACAGGATAAAAATAGAGATGGTGGCAGTTAATAAAATTAAAGTGCCGGCTACGTCAGTAATGGATAACTTTTTCATTTTTAATGGTGCCGCTTTGTATATCGGTTGGCCTCCGTTTTAGTTTTGTAAGATTTGCTTTTGATAATTTTTTTGTAACACTGTTATTGTTTACCAAAAAATCATACGACAAAGATTGCTCATTGTACAAGCCTGTACAATCGTGAAAGCACCATTTTTTGTTAGGTGAAAAAACGGGAGAAAAAGAGGAAAACACGCTATGGAATTTTCATGAATTTATTTTTGAGCATAAGCAGCCAGCCATTACTACATACCTGGAGGAATTTAGTGCAAAGGCAGATGCAAGAACAGAAAAGGAGATTTTTTGGTGGGAGTTAAGAGCTTTTGATTATTACAATGTATTTGAAAACCTAAAATTATTTATCCAAACATTTGCAGGCAGCCAGAATTTATTTGGGATGAAAAAAGATATTACTGCAATCAAAAGTGTTTCATTGTTACCAATGCCAGTAAATATTTATTAGCCGTTTTAAACAGCAGCCTTACTTTCTATTTATTCCGGCAGATACTACCCAAACTAAGAGGAGATTTTTATGAACCCAGTTATGTTTATTTCAAAGACTTTCCCATAGCGGAAGCTACACGAAAACAGCAACAACAAATAGAAGCAATTACAGATAAAATCTTATCCGCCAAAAAAGAAAACCCCAAAGCCGATACCAGCGGCTGGGAAAAAGAGATAGATGCGTTGGTGTACCAGTTGTATGGGCTTACGGAGGAGGAGGTAAGGCTGGTGGAAGGTGGATAAAAAAGCTGCCGGCATCTTACCGGCAGCGGATAAAACATAATTATTGTTTCTTTTGTTTTTGTGTCAAATTGTATGATACCGAAAAAAAACCAACGTGTTTTAAAATTAACAAAACATGCACGTACGTGATTTCAAAATTAACCGTAATAAATTGCAT
>JANMJU010000125.1:0-16320 GCA_031371545.1 Chitinophagaceae bacterium | reverse complement strand
GGATATTCTCACAGGAATTTTTATTGCTGCAAGTTTTATTTCAGGCATTTCAATTTTTATCCTGGACATTCGTGCAATTTATTTTTCAGAAAGAAATTGTACCAGTTTGGCCACTGCTTTTTTACGGTGACTGTAAATATTTTTTTCTTCCATTTCCATTTGGGCAAAACTTTTTTCACTGCCATCCGGCATAAACACTGCATCGTAGCCAAATCCTTTTTCACCAACAGGCTCCGGTAAAATAGTGCCTTCACATATTCCTTCAAATTGAAACTCTTTTCCATTTGCAATCAGTGAAATAACAGTCCGGAATCTTGCTTTCCTGTTTTCATTTTTATCCAGTTTAAAAAGTAGCTTATCAATATTGGCTTTGTTAGATGCCGGTTCGCCTGCATACCTGGCACTTTTTACTCCGGGTTCTCCTTTGAGTGCATCAACAAACAAGCCGGTATCCTCACTAAAACAGTCGTTGCCGGTAAGTGTAAAAATAGTATTTGATTTGGTGGCAGCATTTTCTTCCAGTGTTTCGTAAGGCTCAGGAATGTCAATATCAATGCCTGTATCTTTTAAAGAAATTACTTCAAATGAATTGCCCAATACCTTTTTTATTTCTGCTACTTTGTTTGGGTTGTTAGTAGCAAATACCAGTTTGTTGATCATATATTAAATGAAAAAAATTTGTTTTAGGCAATTCCACAATTTTGTTTTTTCTGCTTTGTCTTGCTGAAGTGCTGATAAAGCCAAGGCTGAAAGATAAACCTGGTTGTTGTATTGCAGTATTTGATAGTCAGGAAAAGATAACGGCATTTTTATGCTGGCTGGGTTGGTGCCAAATAAAAAAACTTTTTCTGCACCCAGCTCAGCAGCAATATTGCTGTAGTCTGCACCCGTATTTTTTGCGATATTTAAAATGCACACATCATCCATAGTAAGCCTGCAGGCAGAAAGGATACCAAGTAAAAAATTCAATTCATCATCTTCTAAAAAAGCAACATCACTGTTATTTACCACCACCACTATCCTTTTTAAATTTTTACCCAAAACAGTTAGTGATGAAACAGCATTGGCAGCAGTAACAACAGGTTGCTTGCTTTTTAACTCCACAAGGGAGTGATTAAATAGACCCTGTATCATGAAGGGTTGCAGCTGAATATTATCTAAACTCATGTAAGGCCACTTTACTCCGTTATTTTTTTTGTTTCTTTGCCGTAAAATTAAGGATAATGGACACGACAAAAGATATTAAAATAACATTGGTTGAAAAGAGTAAGCTGGAAGGAATCAGTCTTGAAAATGTTCCTTTTGGAAAATATTTTACTGATCACATGCTGGTGGCAGATTATGAAAATGGACAATGGCAAACTCCAGAAATAATGCCGTATCAACCACTGATGCTGGATCCTTCCTTATCTGTGTTGCATTATGGTCAGGCAATTTTTGAAGGTATCAAAGCATACAAAAGCGCCGATGGAGCAGTAAGCATTTTCAGGCCCTACGATAATTTCAGACGCTTTAATACATCTGCAGTAAGGATGGAAATGCCGGAAGTGCCGGAAAGTATTTTTATAGAAGGTTTACGTAAGCTGATTGATATTGATAAAGATTGGATACCGGGCCAGGAAAACCATTCACTCTACATCAGGCCGTTTATGATCAGCAATGATGAAGCGATTGGTGTGAGGCCAAGTGGAAAATATAAATTCATCATCATACTAAGTCCTACAGGCCCGTATTATGCTGCATCTATGCGTATTTATGTGGAAGAAAAATATGCAAGGGCTGTGCCTGGTGGAGTTGGTTTTGCAAAAGCTGCCGGCAACTATGGAGCAGCATTACATCCTTCTGCAGTGGCACAAAAAAATGGGTACGACCAGGTGTTATGGATGGATGCTTTTGAACATAAGTATGTACAGGAATGTGGTGTAATGAATGTGTTTTTTATTATTGGCAATACCATTATTACTCCCGGTTTAGAGGAAGGCACCATACTGGCCGGCGTGACAAGAGATACTGTAATTACCGTATTAAGGGAAATGGGTTTTACGGTAGAAGAAAGACCTTTAAGCATTGATGAAATTATTGAAGCATACAAATCTGGTGAATTAAAAGAAATTTTTGGCACTGGTACAGCTGCCACTATTGCTTTGATTAAAGAACTGAAGTATAAGGATTATGAAATGAATTTTGACACCAGTGGCTGGAAGATTGCTCCTGAAGTAAAGCAAAAGATAGATGCAATAAGATATGGCTTACAGCCCGATTCCCACAACTGGATGTTTAAAGTGTAGTTATTAAAAAAGAGAAAATAAATTTTAAAGGAACATAATTTTAGTTCCTTTTTTTCGTTTAGCACTGTAAGGGTAATTCCGTCTTTTAATAAAAAGATGTTTTTATCTCCTAATCCATAACCGTAGTCAATGAAAAACTAAGCCCAGGTATCCGATCTTCGATTGAACAAACTATCCGTTTTGTTTTGTCTGTAACCCTTATCTGCACTCAGTTTTTTCAGTTTTAAAAAAGTAAAATCAGCTTTTGATTTTACTGGAATGAATGTTTTACGATAACATTCCTGCTTCAGGATGATAAGCTTTGCTTATTAATGCTGGCGTTGGAATGAATTATTCCGAAATCAAAATTTAAAGCATGAAAAAAATTTACTTCTCGTTTTTTGCAGTTTTATTTTTTTCAATTGTATTGCAAAACAATGCTGCTGCACAGCGCACAGGATGTGAAAGCTTTACTGCTACTTTCAAAGCCTACGAATCCCGTTGTACCGCTACCGGTTCAATAAAAGTGAATGCTTCGGGAGGTTCGGGTATGTACAAATACAAAGTAACCGGCCAAATGAATATCAATTTTACAAGTGCCGATTCCATTACCGGGTTGCCGGCAGGTTTATATATCCTTACTGTAAATGACATCAGTACCAATTGTACACTTACTATTGCAAATATTATTGTGCCTGGTACTTACCAGGATCCACGATTTACGCTCAACACTTTTGATGTGTCCTGCGACAATGGTAATAATGGTAAAATAACACTCAATAATCAAAGCTTTGGCAGGGCTCCATTCAGGTATTCTATTGTAGCTCCTTCGCCAATGGGGGTAGGTACAGCTAATGCTACCGGCACTTTTAATAATTTAATTGCAGGTGTTTACACTATTCGGATGATGGATTCTTGTGGTGGTATACAGACGAGACTTGTAACCATTAATAATTACACCTGGAAAATAGATTCTGTAAAATTTAAAAAAATATCCTGTGATAGTGCAACGGGCTACATCAGGGCAAGTGACAGTAAAGGAAATATCAGCACCATCGGAGGCATACCAGGCTTTACCTATGGTGTAGTAAGGTCAGCTGGGGATACCATTTGGTCAACCAATCCTAATTTTTCATTTTACCTGGCTGGCCAATCCAACTTTGACATGGTAGTAAAGGATGCCTGTGGAAAAATTAAAAAAGCACCCGTTTCAGTTAGTTTCAATCCCTTACTGGGAGCAGCTGTAAATACTTATTCTTTTACCTGTCGGAGCTTTTCTGTTTCTTTAACAAGTGTTACCAATTTTTTCAATCCAAGGTTTTGTCTTTACGATTCCAGCGGTTCGTTAATTACCTGTAACATCACCGGTATATTTACTAACCTGCAGTATGGAAGCTATTGTATAAAAGCACATGATTCCTGCAGCGATACTACGATTGTAAGATGTTTCAGCAGAACAGCGCCACCAATAAATGTTGGTAATACGGTTATACAAAGTAATAAAACCTGTGCTTCTTTTTCCGCAGCCATTAGCGGGCAAATTGGTTTGACATCTCCCAATTATTGTTTATTTGATTCTTCAAATAATTTAATTGGATGCAATGCCACCGGGGTTTTTAATAATATTCCTTATGGTAATTATTGCATCACTATTAGGGATGGCTGCCGTGATACCACCTTGCGGCGGTGTTTTACTGGCCGAAAGCCAGTACCCGTGGTACCGGATAGCATAACTCCCCGCTATGGTAACTGTGCAAATTTTGGTATCGTGATAACAGGTGACAGCCTTACCAATCCACGATTTTGTATCAAGGATAGCAGCGGTGCAATTATAACCTGTAATTATACCGGCGTCTTTGATAGTTTGCGCTATGGCAATTATTGTGTTACTATCCATGATTCCTGTTATGATACCACCATCATCAGGTGTTTTTCTGTATTTGGCCCCCATGTAATTAATGATTTAAGTGCAAGTGTCAGTAACAAAACATGTTTAGATTTTACAGCCACTATAACAAGTTCCAATTTAATCGGGCCAAACTACTGTTTGTACAACAATGCCAATGTGCTGGTAGTATGTAACACTACCGGTGTATTCAATAATTTGTCCTACGGATCATATTGTGCAAAAGTTCACAACACTTGCCCCGATACCACTTTTACCAGTTGTTTTGCAGCAACACCATCGAGGCCTTCACTGAATGCAAATGTTACGATAAGCAATAAAGCCTGCAGAACGTTTTCAATAAAAACAACAGGGGAGCAAAATTTTACCAATCCTAAATATTGTCTCTACAACAACAGTAATGTCAGGCTGAGTTGTAACAGTACTGGTGTATTTGCCAATATTGCTTATGGAAGTTATTGTTTGCAAATAAAAGATGGTTGTTTTGATACCGTTATTAACCGGTGTTTTTCTGTTGCACCAACACCTGTAAGTGTCAGTGTCAATTCGAGAAAATCATGTAACTACGGATTTGCCAAACTTAGTATTTCAGTTGCAGGAGGCACATTACCTGTCAATATAAGGGTGTTAAGCCCCAGTGGAAACCTGTTTTTTAATGGAACCTTCAATACCAGCAATATTAATATTGACAGTGTTCCCGGAACATTAACCGGTGAGGTGTTTAAAATATTTGTTTCAGATAATTGTGGGAATAGAGATTCTGTTACAATAGCTACCGTACCCAGTTTTATTAAACATCTGCCGGTGGTATTGCCTAAATGTCCAAGTTCAACCTGGGTAAATGGGTCCGGTTCTATAAGAATCAATGCATCTTCTAATACAGGATCACTTACTGTAAGGCTGGTTAAGAAGAACGGCATTGTTTTTTCTCCTTTTATTGGACCAAATACAGTTTCAGGCAATGTATTTACTTTTAATAACCTTGGCCCTGGTGTGTATATGATACGATATAAAGTTAATGATGCCTGCAATAAATATTTCTATGATACAGTAACCATTAAGCCTTATCAATATCCCAACCTTAACAGATCAACAGCTTACCAATGTGATTTAAATGGTTTTAGTATTGGTGCTGTAGTGACAAATGGTGTAGGGCCTTTTTCGTATGAAATAATTGGAAGCAGCCCTGCTTCACCTTCTGTGATCACAGCTCCGCAAAGCAGTCCAATATTTAATATTAATAATGGTACTACTTATTCATTGGTGAGGCTGAGGGCTCTGGATGCCTGTGGCAATGCCAGTCTTGAAGATGCCAGTATTTTACCACTTGCCAATAATGGCATTACTTCTACTTTCAATTGCTTTCAGATTTACACAACCCTTAGTGTGGATACGATTAATAATTCATCTTACGCCTGGTATTTAAAACATACGGTAAATGGTGCCGACAGTGCTTTCTTAGGATCAGGCTACAGCATCTACCTCCCAAATGTTACTCCTTCCGATACGGGATTGTATGTATGTCATTTGTCAGTAAATAATGGCTGTATAAAAAGAACTTACTACTATCATTTAAATGGCACCTGCTCACATTATCTTCCTGTAACATTAGAAAATTTTAATGGACGCTATATCAGTGATAAAGTATTACTCAACTGGCACATGTCGGCAGGTGACAACATTAATTTTTTTGTAGTGGAGCGTAAAAACAGCAATAATTCTTTTGTGCAAATAGGATCGGTCAATGCTCACCCCAGTTCATCTCCTTCAGCCCAATACCAGTTTCTTGACACTTTGCCAAGCTTTGGAAAAAATTATTACCGTTTAAAAATGGTAGACAAGAACAATAATTTTGTTTACAGTAATGTTGTTTTAATTAATCCTAAACAGGGTATTGAAGGAATAAGCATTTACCCCAATCCTGTAAATGACCAACTTACCATTGGCTTCAATAAAACAGCAACGAATCATTTATATAAAGTAAAGTTGGTTAACCTGCTGAACCAGGTGGTGAGGGAATTTAATTATAACAGTTCCGCAGGCAACAAATTGCAGATTGGCAGGCCAAAAGAAGTTGGCGCAGGGATATATGTAGTAAAGCTGGTTGATTTGAATAGCGGCGAGGAATTTTCTCAAAAAATTATTTTTCAATAATACCTGGTTTCGCCTTGCTCCTTATTGAAAAAACTCAAAAGTACAAGGATGCTTTAGTTGTAATCTTTTTAATCACTTTTTTAAGACAATAATTATTATGGAGCCCTTTCCCCGGAAAGGGTTTTTTGTTCAGACAATTCATTTTTAGGAAATAAAGAACTGGCATTTTGAAGGGATAGTTGGTGCCGATTGAGAAATATTGACAAAATTCAAAAAAAAGAACGATGAATGTTTCATTTTTAAAAGAGAATACATACCTTCGCCGTCCAAAAATAAAAGGTTCACAATGCCTACAATACAACAGTTAGTAAGAAAAGGAAGAGAAATTATTACCGCCAAGAGTAAATCAAGGGCACTGGATTCTTGTCCACAACGCCGTGGCGTATGTACAAGGGTTTATACCACTACCCCTAAAAAGCCAAACTCTGCTTTGCGTAAAGTTGCAAAAGTGCGTTTGACAAACAAAATAGAGGTGATTGCATATATCCCCGGTGAAGGTCATAACCTGCAGGAGCATTCGATTGTACTGATCCGTGGTGGAAGGGTAAAAGATTTGCCAGGTGTACGTTACCATATCGTTCGTGGCAGCCTGGATACTGCTGGTGTAAAAGACCGCAAGCAAAGCCGCAGTAAATACGGTACTAAAAAAGAAAAAGCTAAAAAATAATGCCCCCATCCCCTAAAGGGGAATGGTCAAACAGAAAATAATTTTAAGAAAGAAAAAAGTTTATTCCAATGAGGAAGTCGCAACCTAAAAAAATACCTTTAGCTCCAGATCCAAAGTTCAATGACAAATTGGTTACCCGGTTTGTAAACAACTTAATGTGGGCTGGTAAAAAAAGTGGTGCTTATATCATTTTTTATGATGCTATTGATAAGGTATCAAAAGTAACTGGCGAAAACGGTTATGAAGTTTGGAAAAAAGCCCTTGGTAATATTACTCCGGGTGTGGAAGTACGCAGCCGCCGTATTGGTGGTGCCACTTTCCAGATTCCTGCAGAAGTTCGTGCCGACAGGAAAATTTCTTTAAGCATCAAATGGATGGTACGCTACAGCCGTGACAGGAATGGCCGCAGCATGGCAGAAAAATTAGCGAATGAAATAGTAGCAGCAAGCAAAGGTGAAGGAGCATCTTTCAAAAAGAAAGAAGATACACACCGTATGGCAGAAGCTAACAAAGCATTTGCTCACTTCAGGATCTAATGATTTTAATAATGATATTTGAAAAGCCGTTCTGTAATGAGCGGCTTTTTTAGTTTTATTCAATTGTACTCATCTGGTTTTAATGGTAAAAAACTATTGGTTAAAATACTAATTTTCTTTCAGCAGGCTGGTAATGGTTTCTTCAAATTCTTTTTTATACTCCAGGTAATGTTCACCAGTTGCCGGGCCATTAAAACTTGTATCTAATTTTCTTACTTTTCCTTTTTTATCAATAATTATTGAAGAAGGAAAAGATTTAATTGGTGTAAGTTCGGGCAATGTTTTTTCTGTTTTCAGTGAATCTGTTACTGCAACTCCTGTATTAAGAATGGTGTATTGTACCTTATATCTATCCTTAAATTTTTGGAGGCTTTGTTTACTCCTTTCCCAATCAGTAGTATATTCATAAGCAAGTGCTATTACCTCTACTCCTCTTTGTTTATTTTTATTATAATACGCACTTAAAAAAGCCGTTTCATCCATACAGTTTGGACACCAGCTTCCCATTAATTGTATTACTACTACTTTGTTTTTAAAACGGTCATCGTTGATAGAAATTGTTTTTCCTTCTAAATCTTTAAACGCAAAATGCAGGCTTTCTTCTTCAGGTTTTAGATGCATTGCTACAGATTCCAATGGTACTTTTGCCTTCTTATCTTTTATTGCACTCCAGCGTTCTTTATGCGTGCCGCCTGAATAATATACACCATCTACAATTTGATTATTATTTTCAATTTTTGCAGTAAATAAAAAAGCATGTCCGCCATCAAAGCCAGAAAGAAATAATGAATCATTGGTAGCAATGCCTTCCAAATAGCGGTAGTCGCCACTTGCATTAAGAAAAGTGCCGGACAGTTTATTACCCACCTGTTTAAATTCGCCAACTGATAATTCGTTTGGCTTGTTGCCGAAAAATGTTACAGCCCATCTCCCTGAAATGTTTTTATAAGTAATATTATTTCCTAAAAATCTTTTTCCCCCATAATCAGCAGAAAAGGGAAGCACCTGCGTTTTAGTAGCGCCACGTTTTACCCAAACTCCATTCAATTTTTTTCCATTTTTCTTTATTCTGAATTGCGATTCAAACACAGGCATTTGTATAATGAGCGAATCGCCTTTAGCAGTTATATTGCTCACTTTAATTTTTTCTTTGGCATTATGGATATACCAAACGGGCTTGCCATTTTCTGTCTTCCAGTCAAATGTAAACGCAATATCATTGCCATCGCTGCGGTGTAGCTTTGCTCCCCAGTTATTTTGCTGGGCAACTAATGAAAAACTTACGGAGAGCAGGGTGAGCAGCAGTATTCCTTTTCTGTAAAGTAGATTCAATTTGTATCGATTTTTATTTGTGCTGAAAAATAAATGAGACCATCTTCAAAGTTGATGTATTTATCTGGTAAATGGAAAGTCAGCAAAAGCTCACTATTTTAATAGACTATTTTTTTTATTGCAATGATGTTCTCAGGTTTGTCTGATATTTGTATTTGATAAAAATAATAATAAATTATGGCGGGCATTTTAGATTTGGTAGGCAATACCCCACTCGTAGAATTAAAAAAATTAAATCCTAATAAAAAGGTGACTATCTATGGTAAGCTGGAAGGGAACAATCCCGGCGGCAGTGTAAAAGACAGGGCTGCTTACGGCATGATAAAAGGGGCGATAGACCGTGGCGAAATAAAAGAGGGCATTACTTTAGTAGAAGCCACCAGTGGCAATACAGGCATTGCACTCGCCATGATAGCCAGCTTATTTAATGTGCCGATAGAATTAGTGATGCCTGAAGATGCCACCAGAGAAAGGGTTTTAACGATGGAAGCATTTGGTGCCACAGTAACCCTTACCCCAAAAGAAAGATCAATGGAAGGCGCTATTGATTATGCCAATGCACAGGTAGCCAAGGGTGGTTATTTCATGCTCAATCAATTTGGAAACCAGGACAATCCCAACATGCACTACAATACCACTGGTCCGGAAATATGGAATGACACCAATAAAAAAATTACTCATTTTGTTTCTTCGATGGGAACTACCGGAACCATCATGGGTGTATCAAAATTTTTAAAAGAACAAAATCCTCAAATACAAATAATAGGCTGCCAGCCAACCGATGGATCAAGAATTCCCGGCATACGTAAATGGCCGGAAGCATACATGCCAACAATCTTTGATAAAAAAAGAGTTGACCGTGTGATAGAGATTGATGAAAAAGATGCCCGTGTAATGGCAAAAAAATTGGCAAGGGAAGAAGCCATCTTCAGCGGTATGAGCAGTGGTGGGGCGGCACATGCTGCCATTGAGCTGGCTAAAGAATTAACCGAAGGAGTAATTGTATTTATTGTTTGCGACAGGGGCGACCGGTATTTAAGCTCTGATTTATTTGATTAATTATAAACAGATCAGCCATCGGTTAATACTTGGCAGCAATATTGCCAATAATGTTATACACGAAAAGTAAATGAAAAATGGGAACGGCATTAATTATTGACGACGAGGCTGATATCTGCTTCCTGTTAAGGAGTATTCTGAGAACTAAAAACCTGCAGGTGAGTCATGCAAATTCTTTATCAGAAGCCACGGTTGTACTGGCTAAAGAAAATCCAGGAATTATATTTTTAGACAATCACCTGCCAGATGGGTTGGGCGTGGATTTTATAAGCCAGTTAAAAGTAACGCATCCACAGGCTAAGGTTGTTATGATCAGTGCTTTTGATATTTATTCCAACCGGGCAAAAGCATTTGCAAATGGTGTGGATACATTTATTTCCAAGCCTTTTACAAAAGAACTTATCTCCCTAACAGTTGACCAGTTGGAACAGGCATAATTCTCCCTTATTTGTGCAAAGTTTTCCCCACTTATTTTAATAACTATCTTTTAAAAGGCACAAACAGTATGATTTTACTTATTAATATTCTGGCAACATTTTTTCATATAAGTTTATAATTCATTTTTTAATTTTTAAATAATACTATCATGGGAAATCTATTGTACATCATTGCTGTAATCTTGGTAATAGCCTGGGCTATTGGTTTTTTAGGCTATCATGCGGGGGGCATTGTCCATATTCTTTTGGTCATTGCAATTATTGCGGTGTTGCTAAAAGTTATCAGGAGAGCCTGATAAAATAATTTTTACAGCAGCAGATTTTTTCTTATTTCCTTTCCCTTGTAAACAAAAATCAGGTTTATTTTTAATTTTATTAATTGGCACTACTGTATTTAACCGAATAGATATGATAGTGCCAATTGTTTTTTAATTGTTGACAGCAATTTTTTTATTACCATCAATAATTTTTCCTTCTTGTAGAAATTTCACCTCAGTATTTTTTTTCAAATTCCCTCAATTTCCCCTTATCATACGTTTTGCCAAATGGTATAAAACTTGTTTAACATTAATTGATTAACTACAAAACATTTTATAACAAATAAAAAAGAAACATGAAACCGAATATCGGCATCTCAGAAAAAAACTTGCAGGCAATAACAGGCATACTTTCCAGTGTATTGGCAGACGCAATGGTATTGTACAGCAAAACAAGGAAATTTCACTGGAATGTAAAAGGCGAAAGCTTTATGGAACTTCATAAATTATTTGAAGGCCAGTACACCCAACTGGAAGAAGCCATTGACGAAATTGCAGAGCGCATCAACAAGTTAGGCTCACCTGTAATTGGTACGTTAAAGGAATTTTTGCAGCATACTTCTTTGAAAGAAGCTGCAGGTAAGTATCCCAACAGGGACGAAATGCTGAAAGAATTACTCAACGATCATGAAACAGTAATAAAAGCACTGCGTAAAAGTATTGAAGACTGCTCAGAGAAATATAAAGATGCAGGCACGGCTGATTTCTTAACCGGCTTAATGGAAAAACATGAAACTATTGCCTGGACTTTACGCAGGTATTTTAATTGATTATTTATTTTTAGTACAATAACTCCCAATAAAAAAACGGTTGTCATTTTTGTGACAGCCGTTTTTTATGAGTATATAAAATTCCGGTTTTTACTGCGTAATAAATATTTATTGTGTAGCAGTAGGAGCTGTATTATCAGCCGGTTTTATTTTTTTATTTTTTTTGTCCTTGTCTTTATCCTTCTTATTCTTAAATCCTTTTTTATCTTTTTTATCAGATGATTCATTTACCCTGTCGTCATCTATCTTTTCTTTTGCATGTTGAATTACGAAGAAATAATTAATATGGTCATCCACATTTTTTGAGGCATCAATAATTTCCATGAACTGGTTATTTTTATTCCAGTCAGTGTCTTTGTTCAATACTTTCATTCCAATATTTGGGATAAAAGATTCGCCATCTGCAAGTCCCAGTGAAAAGATTGGTGTCTCTGGTTTTTTCCCCGTGCCGCTGTAGATCATGGCACCCATAATTTTATCCACCAGGTCCATGTAGTAAACAGCACTGTCTTCTTTTTTAAATGAATGATAACAGAAAGATGCTTCACTCAAAACCTTCAGGCTTAATGGATGTGTTTGCAGGTAAGCTTTCGCTTTTACCAGCGCTTCATCAATATTACCACCATCGTTCAGTTCAAAAATTTCCTTTTCGGCTTGCATATCTTCAAAAGGCTTGTACTTTGGGTCTTCTGTATAGCCAATCATCAGTGCCAGGGTTTCTGCATTGCTGAGGGTGGTATCCCTGTTAAGAAAACGGATCAGTAATTTTTGATAAGAGAGATCACTGCCCTTATCCTGCGTTTTTTCCAGGATATTTTTAAAGTCTCTTTTGTAATCAAAGGCAATCGTATCAGGAGTTTGAGCAATGGCTTTTAATCCGGGGATTATTAATAGAAGGAGATAAAACAATTTCATAAGTACCTTTCTCATTGCGGTCAGTTTAAAGAGGATTATTGGTGGTGAAATGAAGTTAAACATTTTCAATAATAAAAATACTTTAAATGGTTTTTTATTGAGAGCAGCGTTTAAATTTTTTTTCTTCTTATACAAAAACTCAGCAGTAGGATCAGTAAATTGAATCATTAAATAATTAAAAAATATAAGCCGCAATCTAAAATTGATGAAAGTATTTTTATCTCACCAATACTACTGTGCCTTTGCTGACAATGGTTTGTCCCTGTTCACATTCTGCTTCTAAGTACCAGGCAAACACTTCACTGGAAGATACTGTTTCAGCATTTTTTATTATTCCATCCCAGCCTAATGAAGGGATGTTAGGAGAAAAATTCTGTCTTTCAAAAACCTTGTTGCCCTGCCTGTTAAAAATCAAAAATGTTTTGATGGTACTGTAGCCCCTTGTTATTGGATAAAAATTATCATTCAGCCCATTTCCGTTTGGCGTAAATGCTGTTGGCATCAACAGGTTGCTTTTTTCGCAGGCAACATATATAATGATATCATCCGAAGATTTACAGCCATTTTTCGAAGTGGTTTTGACAGTGTATTTGGTTGATTTGGTGGCAGTACCCGACACTGAGGGACAATTGCTGCAGGATAAACTGGCAGCAGGTTCCCATAAATAAGATGTTACTCCCGGACTGTAAACAGGGTTGATTGTAAAAGCCGTGTTATAAGGCAATACTTTATCATCACCTGCCTTTACAGCCGGCACTGGATATACATGTATTTTGGAAACCGCTGAATCAGAATAACAGCCGGCAGAGTCTTTTACTGTTACGGTATAATTAATATCACCCAATGGCGAAGCCAAAGGATTTCTGATATTGCCATTGCTAAGGTAAGTAACCGGTGTCCATGAAATGATGCCTGTTGTATTAAGCGTAAACGGCACTGTTAGTCCGGGACACAATGCAGTATCGGAAGGAAATACTTTGATATGAAAGGGGCTGAAAACTTTTACCAGGCAGGTATCATAACTCCGGCAGCCAAACCTGTTAGTAGCTTGTGCAGTGTACGAGGTGGTAACGGCAGGATATGCCAGGGTGGTATCGCAGGAAGTGCAACTGATACTGGTGGAAGGTAACCACAATAAGGAATCAATTGTATAACCGGTCAGCATTGCAGTGTCCCTCAATCCGCAGATAGTAACCTCTGCAGGGAAGGCAATTATCTTCGGTAGCGGAGCAGCGGTAATTATGTTTTTCACCCTTTGGGCACAACCATTTATATCAGTTGCTGTAAGGGTAACAATAAAGTTGGCAGCTGCCCTGTACAAATGTGGTAAAGGATCTTTCACTGAATCTTGTTTATTGTCGCCAAAGTCCCAGCGCCATGTAGTAATGGCATCTGTAGTATAAAATGGATAACTGTTATTGGTGAAGCTAAATGTTTTATCTACACATAGTATTGGGGGCGATGTAAAATTAACAACAGGTCCTTTTACAATTGTATTACCGCTCAATTGTAACGTGTCACTGCAGGTTCCGGCCACAGCATCTTTTATTACCACATACTCTGCAAAACTGCCGTGGCTGGAAGGATGATAATTCAAAATGGAATCACCACCATTATTTATCATATTGCCATTTACAAAAAATTCATACTTGTAACCAGCATTGGCAGGGTAGGAATTGCTTATGCTGTAAGTTACCAGGCTGTCTTTGCATAAATTGTTTGTGCTGCGGCTTAATGATGGCACCGCCGTATATATATTAAAGATTAAATGATCGATGCATCCTGTTGTACTGTCTGCAAGCGACAGTGCAGCGGTAAAGCTTCCTGAGATGGGGAAGATATGCGGCACACTGAAATGGATAGAATCCTTTAACATGGGCTTATCCGAAAACTCCCATTCAAAATGAGTAATGTTTCCCAGGGAGTAATTATGAAACTGGAATGCGGTTTTATCATTGCAAAGATTGTTGTAGTTGAAACTGGCAATTACCCCTTTTATAAAAATGATGACCGAGTCTTTATTACCGGCACAGCCATTAAAAAAAGGTGTTACAATATTACTTTCGGTTCCCAGGATACGGTACCGGTGAGTAATAAAAGTATCTGTGCTGAGTGACCTGGTGTTGTCGCTAAATTCCCATAGATAGGCATTAGCTTTAGAAGCACTGCTGTAAAGTTTAATAATTTCCGATGAACAAAAAGTATCTTTCGGCAAGGCAGTTTTTACAATGGTATTAGTTGGAGGTGTGCCAAAAGCAAATGCTGGAAAATTAAACTGGTTGCTGCAGCCCTGTGTACTGGAAATAACCACATTGGCAGTAGTAATACTATCCGTAGAAGTATAGCGGTGTCTGATGGAGTTTGCTTCACCAACATTCACAGCGCTGTTATCTCCAAAGGTCCATGAATAATTTGATGGGGCATCACCCGGAGGTAAATCGGTGGTTACATTAAAGTCGGTGATGGCAGGCACACACCCGTGGTCGAGTGACATAGTGCCGGTGATACCAAACTTACTAACCCGGATAACATAATTACTTGAAGCGCTGCAGCCAAACGAAGTGGCTACTTTTACACTGGCTGTAAAAGAACCGTAGTCGGCATAAGGGTGAGCAATGGTATTACCGGCTGTATTTTCAACTGCAGTGCCATCTCCAAAATTCCATTCATAATTTGTGCTGGAAGGATTACCTGTGGCAGTAAATACAATCGTGCCAGGCTTGCAAAGATAATTTTTACTGCCCTTTAGTATTATAATGGGGGTGGGGTTAACCGTAAGTGTCTTAGTGATGCTGATGGCTGTGTTGGCATACAGGGCCGTTAGTGTAATGCTGTAAGTTCCGGCTGTATAGCTAACAGTTTCCACCGGATCACTTCCTCTTTGGTTGTTGCCAAAATTCCAAATAAACCCTCTCGGGTTTCCGGAACAGGTTTGTGTAAAAGTGGCAGTGTATGGCTCACAGTGAGAACTGCTGTCGGTACCAAAACTAAAGTCTGCTGTTTGTGCAAATGAATTTGAGTGGGTTGCCAATAGAAGGAAAATCAGCCAGTTTTTTTTCATAAAGGGATCTTTGATAGGGGTTACATTGGACTCCGGGTAAATGCTACCTTTAATTTACAAAATGCTTTGATAATATCATAACATTTTGCAACAAATATGCCATCACATTTTATAGCTGTAATGCTGGCAATACACCCCTCTGTGAGAAAAAAAATCTACATATGATTTTTAATCTGGGAATTTTTTATCAAATTTTTCTCAGCTTGTGTCACCATTATCTTAAATCAGCTGTTGGCAGGTAATGAAAATTGCCCTACATTTGCGCCGCTAAAGGATTCGGCATAGGGTACACGGAGCCGAACTGTTTAGCATGATATGAGAGCATAAACATACCATATTACCCCAATCCGCTCACAGGCGGAATTACTGCGGGGAAAGTGCAAAGCCACCAAAGGCTTAGTTCAATAAAAAAATACTGTACAAGAGTGCGACGCCACTGAAGCAACATAGCAATTCAAAAGCCCGGCTCAAAAAATTAAAATAAACAATCAATTTTAAAACTTCCTTAGTCTCCCTTCAGGTGACAGGGGCAAATAAAACAACATGTCAGATTTACGTTATCAACGAAACTTTGGTATTGCCGCTCACATTGATGCCGGCAAAACCACTACCACCGAACGTATATTATATTATACCGGTGTGAATCATAAAATTGGAGAGGTGCATGATGGTGCCGCTACCATGGACTGGATGGCACAGGAGCAAGAAAGAGGGATCACTATTACCAGTGCTGCTACCACCTGCTTTTGGAACTTCCCAATGGCCAATGGTAAAAAAACTCCTGATACCCATCAATACAAATTCAACATCATCGATACCCCGGGTCACGTGGATTTTACTGTAGAGGTAGAACGTTCCCTTCGGGTACTGGATGGTTTGCTGGCTTTGTTTTGCGCCGT
>JANMJU010000106.1:0-16461 GCA_031371545.1 Chitinophagaceae bacterium | reverse complement strand
TCGTTAACAGAAATAAATTTGCAGAAGCAGCACAGGAAAAAAAGATCTTTAAAAAAAATAATATCCCTTTCCGCTGGGGCTTTGGAAATTATTTAGCCGCTTATTTACCAGCTCATGCTGCCATCCACCTGGAATCAAAAGAATATAATAAAATTGTAAAGCACCCCGACATTAATAAAGATTTTGTTACCGCTTTAAGAGGAAGAGAATGGGAAGGTATTCATAAACCTATCATAACAAAGCTCA
Source organism: Chitinophagaceae bacterium (assembly GCA_031371545.1). GTDB lineage: Bacteria > Bacteroidota > Bacteroidia > Chitinophagales > Chitinophagaceae > Ferruginibacter. The sequence goes on along the minus strand of JANMJU010000106.1, from coordinate 16,215 downwards.
ACGACATTTTATATTTTAATACTGCCACCATGGGGCTGGAAGAACTGCTGCGATTTGCCGACAGGAACAGTATGGCGCATGGCGTAGAAGTGCGTTTGCCTTTTTTAAATCACGAGCTGGCTGAGTTTATTTTTTCGCTTCCGGCTAATTTTAAAATTCATAAAGGGTGGACCAAATGGTTGTTAAGAAAAGCAATGGCAAAAAAATTACCTTCTGAAATTGTATGGCGCAGAGATAAAGTTGGATATGAGCCGCCGCAAAAAGACTGGATGAAAAATGCGGTGATGGCAGATTACATTCATGAAGCAAAAAAGAAGTTGGTGAACAGTGGCGTTTTAAACCCGGAGGTTTTAAATAAAGCAATCGTACCCCTCGGTGCACATGAACAGGATAATTTTGACTGGAGATATTTATGTGCTGCACAAATAATATAATAGCTGTCAATTCATGCGTTTTATAATTTTTTATTTTGCAGCAACGGTATTTGTAAAGCCGTCGGCCTCACCAAAAACCTGTTACTTTGTATTTCTAAAATTTCATTTTTAAAAAATAATTTCAATGAGTATCAATAATAAATCTCTTGGCCGGGCTACCAAAATAATTCATGCCGGTGCAGAACCAGACCCAAGCACAGGCGCTATTATGACGCCGATTTATCAAACATCTACTTATGTACAATCGGCACCCGGCCAGCACAAAGGATATGAATATGCCCGTAGTCAAAACCCCACCCGTAAAGCTTTGGAAGATGCACTGGCCATAATAGAAAATGCAAATTATGCGCTGGCATTCAGCAGTGGTGTGGCAGCAACAGATGCCGTGATAAAATTAATGAGCCCGGGAGATGAAGTAATTGCAGCCAGCGATATGTATGGCGGCACTTACCGTTTGTTTACTAAAATATTTGAAAAATTTGGCATCAAATTTATTTATGTTGATACCAGCAATGCGGAGAATATTAAAGCGGTAGTAACAGCTAATACAAAATTGATTTGGGTGGAAACGCCGACCAACCCGTTAATGAATATTACCGATATTGCTGCGGTGAGTGTTATTGCAAAAGCTGCCGGTGCTTTGTTATGTGTTGACAATACTTTTGCTTCTCCCTATTTACAAAACCCCATCGACTTTGGTGCCGACATTGTAATGCACTCTGCCACCAAATACCTCGGCGGCCACAGCGATGTAATACAGGGATGCTTAATGTTGAACGATAAAGAATTGAGAGAAAAATTATACCTGATACAAAAAAGTTGTGGTGCAGTGCCGGGCCCGATGGATTGTTTTTTGGTATTGAGAGGAATTAAAACATTGCACCTTCGGATGCGGCAGCATTGTGAAAACGGAATTGTAATTGCAAATTATTTACGCAGTCACCCAAAAGTGGCAAAGGTGTACTGGCCGGGCTTTGAAGACAATGCCGGCTATGCGGTGGCAAAAAAACAAATGCGTGGGTTTGGCGGCATGATCAGTTTTACATTGAAAGACGAAAGCATTGAAGGGGCTAATAACGTACTTTCTTCTACTAAATTATTTTCACTGGCAGAAAGTTTGGGTGGTGTGGAATCGCTTATCAATCATCCGGCAAGTATGACTCATGCTTCTATTCCTAGAGAAGAAAGAATTAAAAATGGATTGAGCGACGGATTGATACGCCTGAGTGTAGGTGTGGAAGATGCAGCAGATTTGATTGAAGATTTGAAACAGGCGATTGGATAATTTTTTTGTAAATTGAAATTAAAAAACATGGCCTACACAAAAGAGAAATTATTAAACCTTCTTGTAAATGAAAGGCAGGAATTGGCAGAAGCCTTGTAGAACAGTATTGAAGATAATTCGTTACCCATTACTGAAGATAAAATTGCTTTTGCAGAAGATTGCAATAAACTGCATCTTGATAAACCAAGCGAAGGAATGACAATGAAAGAGCTTGCTGAAAAAGTAAAGGGTAAATATGCCTTTTAGTATTGTTATTAAACCAATAGTGTGGCTTGATATTGAAGATGCCATTGACTGGTATGAAAACAAAGCCCTGACTTAGGAAAAAGATTTTACATAAATTTTGAAGAAGCAACAGAACGGATTTTATCCTAACCAACTTTTTATATTACTATTACACAAAACGTAAGAAGGGTTTTCCTAAAAACATTTCCTTACAAATTATTTTATACAATTTCAGATGACACAATTTATATACTCGGTTTACTACATGGAAAAAGAAGTAAAGCCAGTATTAAAAAAAGGTTGCAATTAAAATAACCATTGGGCAAATTTATACATGAGCATAATTGAAATTATTGGCTGGATAGGCACTGTCCTGATTGTAGGCTCCTACTTTCTCAACATCAATGGCAAAATAAAAAGTTCTTCCATTCCTTATATTCTCAGCAATCTTCTTGGCGGAATTTTATTTTCAATTTATACTTATGCTCACAGAACTTATCCCAATATGGTGGTGAATGTGGTGTGGGTGATTATTGCCATTGCCGCTTTGATGAAGAAAGAAAAATGAAACAATATTGATGCAAAATAATCTCAAAAAATTTTTAGATATAAAAGTTGAAACCTACAACCATCCGACTTTTATTAAAGACGACCCCATCAGCATACCACACCGGTTCACCAAAAAACAAGACATAGAAATTGCCGGCTTCTTTGCAGCTATTTTAGCCTGGGGGACAAGAAAGGGCATCATCAACTCCTGTAATAAATTAATGCAGGCAATGGGCAACGCTCCATACAATTTTATCATGACCGTGGACTGGCACAACAAGCCGGAAGCCTTTCAGGTTTTTAACGGATTTGTGCACCGCACTTTCAATGAGATGGATCTGTGGCACCTGCTTAATTTTTTAAAACATCATTATTATCATTCTGAAGAAAAAAGTTTAGAAACCGCTTTTACTAAATGGATGCAGCCGGAAGATGAAACAATTGAAAATGCTTTGACAGGGTTTCACAACTATGTGTTTGGCTACAGCGAGGAAGCAAATGATGAAAAACATTGCCGCAAGCATATTGCCACCCCTGCAAAAAAATCTGCCTGTAAAAGGCTGAGTATGTTTTTACGCTGGATGGTTCGTAGCGATAAAAAGGGCGTTGATTTTGGTATCTGGAAAAATATAAACCCCTCTCAATTAATTTGTCCGCTGGATGTGCATGTAACAAGGGTATCCCGGCGGTTGAATATTTTACAGCGAACACAAAACGACTGGCTGGCAGCAACTGAACTTACTGCTTATTTAAAACAACTGGATGCAGATGATCCTGTAAAATATGATTATGCCTTGTTTGGTTTGGGAGTAATAGAAAAGTATTAATTTCAAAATATGAATGGTAACAGTGAGCTGCTATTGCAAATAAATAAAGAACTGGCAATTGACCTGCCGGAAAAAATATCTTTAGAAGAACTGCAAATCCAATTAACGATTCATATCAACTACCTAATTCAACATCATTTTGAACAGCTCGTAAGCCTGCTCTACCGCATTGATGTTAATGAAGCCAAAATAAAACTGCTGCTGCAGCAACAGCCTGGTGAAGATGCTGCTAAAATTATTACGGCATTAATAATTGAAAGGCAATTACAAAAAATAAAAACCCGCCAGCAGTTTAGCCAACGGGACAATGATTTTAATGGAGAAGAAAAATGGTAAGTTTTATGCCGGTTCTTTTTGAACAGGATTTCTTTTAAACATTAATTCTTTTATTTTTTCTTTATCCTCTTTTTCATTTTTCAGATCGAACATTGTCCCAAATACATGATCCCATAAAGTAGAACTTACACCAAAACCTTTTTCCTGTACTTTATAATGATGCAGGTGATGATTTCGCCACAAAGCTTTCATCCATTTGAATGGAGGGTTCCAGGCATGTATGGCAAAGTGCATGCTGCCATAAATTAAATACCCAAATAAAAAGCCCGGAAAAAAAGCAAAGACATAATTGTTAATCCCCAGCAGGTATGCAAAGAGGTACATCAGTGAAAAGATAACAGAAGCTAAAATAAAGCTTGGCACCGGCGGCATAAACAACCGTTCTTTATCCCGTGGATATTCGTGGTGATTGCCATGAATGAGGTAAACAATTTTTGCAGCCCTTTCGCTTTCTGAGGCAAAATGAAATACATAACGGTGTATTATGTATTCAAAAAAAGACCAGAAAAAAATACCACCAAAAAATAAAACGGTAAGGGGCAAAGTAGAAAGATGGATAACTATTTTACTGAAGTATAACATGCCGCCAATTAAAGGCAGGTACATTCCCCAGATTACCAACGGGTGTGTTTTGGTAAGATATTCTAAGTACTGATTTTTGAATAACCTGGCCTGGCCTTTATTATGAATTTTTTCGAATTTCATAACTGTAATTAATGGTTCAAATGTAGATAATATAAACCGCACTCTGTAACCATTTAAACTATTCATGAATATTTAATACTTACTTTTGAAACCAACTTATTTTAAAATATACAGATGAAATTAGTAACCTACTTAAAGGATGGACACGACCAGCTTGCATTGTTAATAGATGGTAAGTTATACGATACAGATGCTTTGCATTCGGACCTTCCCATCAGCATGTCGATGTTTTTAAATTATTGGGACGATGTATATCCACTGGTATTAGCCGCAGAAAAAAAAATACAGGAAGGATTGGGCAGAATCATTTCTTCGGTGCCAATGGATCAGGTGGAATTGTTAGCGCCGGTACCACATCCCAGCAGTTGCAGGGATGGTTATGCTTTCCGCCAGCATGTGGCCGCAGCCAGACGAAACCGCAATGTGGATATGATTCCGGAGTTTGATCAATATCCCATTTTTTATTTTACCAACCACAACAGCATACAGGGCCCCGGTGATATTGTGTGTATGCCCGATCATTTTGAAAAATTAGATTTTGAATTGGAAGTGGCCATTGTAATTAGCAAGCCCGGCAGAAATATCCCGGCGGCAGAAGCGGATGACTACATTGCCGGATTGATGATCATGAATGACATGAGCGCTAGAAGATTGCAGATGGAAGAAATGCTGCTGAATCTTGGCCCAGTCAAAGGAAAAGATTTTGCTACCGCAATTGGCCCCATGCTGGTAACACTGGATGAACTGGAAGCGTACGAAATAGACTGCAAAGAAAACCATACCGGCAAAGCATGGAACCTTACAATGAAATGTTTGGTAAATGGCGTGCAGGTTAGCCTGGGTAATGTAAGCGATATGGACTGGACATTTGCAGAGATCATTGAACGCTGCAGCTATGGAGTAAATCTTTTTCCCGGTGACATAATCGGAAGCGGCACTGTTGGAACCGGATGTTTTTTAGAATTGAATGGTACAGGAAAATTAAATGATCCTGAATACAAAGAACAATGGTTGCAGGAAGGAGATACAGTAGAAATGGAGATTGATGGTTTGGGAAAGTTGAGTAATACGATTGTGAAGGATGAGAGTGATTTTTCAATTTTAAGTTTAAAAAAGAATTGAGATTTTTTTCACCGCAGAGAACGGGAGGAAACGGAGTTTACGCAGAGGTAAAATATATTTTTATGACAAGAGAAAGAATGAATGAGATTGGAGGAATTATTCTTGACTCAGCAATTACTGTACACAGAGAATTGGGCCCGGGCTTGTTAGAATCTGCTTATCAAATTGCATTAAAAAAAGAGATTGAATTAAGAGGGTTGTTAGTAAGAGCAAAGGTTCCCGTAGAATTGGTATACAAAGGGGAAAAATTAGGCAAGGCGTATGAAATAGATTTATTGGTAGAAGAAGAAATAATTATTGAGAACAAATCCGTCGATGCAATAACACCCATTTTTGTAGCCCAAGTAATTACATATTTAAAGTTGTTTAATAAAAGCTTAGGCTATTTAATAAACTTTAATGTGCCTTTGCTAAAAGATGGCTTTAAAAGAATAGTTCATAAATTTTAAACTCTTCTCTGCGTAAACTCTCCTAACTCATGTTCTCTGCGGTAAAAAAATAAAACATAGTCAATGACACTCAAAATAAACGAACTTACGATAATGCAACGCATGGCCTGGCTGCAACATGCCATAGCGCCAAGACCAATTTGTTTTGCATCTACTATAGATAAAGATGGGAACATTAATCTAAGCCCCTTTAGCTTTTTCAATTTGTTTTCTTCCAATCCACCTGTTGTTGTTTTTTCTCCTGCAAGAAGAGTGAGAGATAATACAACAAAACATACATTAGAAAATATTCTTAAAGTACCCGAAGTGGTAATAAATATTTGCGACTACAATATGGTGCAGCAGGTAAGCCTCGCCAGTTGTGAATTTCCAAAAGGTGTAGATGAATTTATCAAAGCTGGTTTTACCAAAGAGGCATCTTTTTTGGTAAAACCGCCAAGGGTAAAAGAAAGCCCGGTGCAGTTAGAGTGTAAAGTGATTGAAGTAAAACCTTTGGGCACAGAAGGCGGCGCAGGCAATTTAATTATTGCAGAAGTATTGCTGATGCACATCAGCGAATCAATACTGAATGATGAAAAAACTATGATCGATCAAACCAAACTGCATCATATTGCCAGGCTTGGTGGCGACTGGTATTGCAAAGTTGACAGCAGTAATTTATTTAAAGTAGCAAAGCCCAATATGCAACTGGGCATTGGTATAGATACCCTGCCGCTATCCATCAGGGAAAGTAAAATTTTAACCGGAAACAATCTCGGCCAGCTGGCCAATGTAAATGAAATTCCTTTTGTTGATCCAGCTTTTGATGATGACACACTAAAAAATATTATCCAGTATTATTCCATCAATCCTGATGAGATGGAAAAGGAACTGCATTTGTATGCAAAAGAATTATTGTGTGCTGGTAAAGTAAACGAGGCATGGCAAATACTGCTGACTTCAATTACTTAATATTTTCTTTCCCCCATTATTATATACTCCTTGTTCTTTTTTCTTCTTAATATTATATCCGATCCTTAAAACTCGTTATATGAAGAAGAAAACATTATTACTAAAAACACTTCTTTTTTTTGTTGGATTGCAGTTTATATTGGCAGGATGTGCAAATTATTATAAAGTCATAAGTAAGCCAGTGGAAAACAATAGTCAAAAAGCAGCTGCAATTGACACACTGAAAAAGGATGGCCGAATTTTTTTTCTCAGGGATGGCAACACTGCCTTTTTTATAAATAATCCTATAATTAATGTAGAGCAAAATAAAATCGAATGTACGCTTGATTCACTTTCTAGTATGAATAAGTTTCATCTTGCCCTTGGGAGAAAAGGCAAAATGCAATATAAAAAAATTAAGCCTGCTGAAAAAGCTGTTTTGAATGAAGCCCATCTTTATGTTGACCCAGGTACTAATGCTGCATTAGGTAAATACAGTATCAGTCTTGAAAGCATTAATAAAATAGAGCTGATTGTAAAAGATAAACGTAAAACCACCAACAGTTATATTTTAGGTGGTATTGGCATTGTGTTAGTAACGGCGCTTGCTACAATGATAATTTTCATTGCCACATTCAAAGGAATTGAATAAGGATTGTAATTGGGAGTTCTCTTACCTTTTTCGCTTTTACTATGGTTGTATAAAATTGATGCAGACCTAAATGTTATTTTTATACGGCTTTGTCTTACATCAACTTTTGCCCAAATACCTTCTTCAAAATATCTGTTGTTCTTGCAACAAAGTTTGTTCTGATATTAACTTCCTCTTTGGCAACCAAATCAAACAAAGCATTGGTGGCTTTGGCCGTTACATAATCGGCAAGGTCAGGATTTATTTTGGTAAAGGTGGTGGGCAAATTGTTGTAGGTATTTACAATATCGCCATAATATTTTGTGGCATTTACTTTATCCAATGATGATTTAATAATGGGTAAAAATGCAGCCATTAATTTGGCCGTAGTTTTTTCCCGGAAGAAATGGGTGGCGCTGGTATCGCCATTTTTCACCAAGCCAATAGCATCCTGCAACGTCATGTTTTTAATAGCATCCACAAAAATTGGTTTGGCATAGCCGGCAGCATCTTCTGCGCCACGGTTAATTTGTAAAATAGCTTTATCCACTGTACTGCCCATCCCAATAGTCCGAAGGGTATTTTCAATCTTCTTTGCATCTGGTGGCAGTAAAACTTTGTACAGGGCATCTTTAAAAAACCCATCAGTCTTATTCAATTGCAATACAGCGTTCGTTAACCCCTGAGCTAATGCCTCTTTAATGCCCTGCCCGGCTTCTGCTTCTGTAACACCTCCAACGGAAGCTGGCAGGTTTTGTAATACATCGCATCCGCTCAATGCAATAACAAATGAAAAGGCGATGAAGATTTTTTTGATCATAAAAATATTTTATGTTTAAATGTATGCAAGTTTGCTGCCAAAGTATTGCTTAGACGAGGCAATCTATAAATGGGTTGCATCCGGTATCTTTGCAGCCGCCCTGTGAAAAGGGAATAAAAACGTTTTAATTTTTTATGAGTACACAACATTTATCTGAACAGGAAATTATCAGGAGAGAAAAATTAACCGAACTGAATAAATTAGGTATCGATGCTTACCCGGCAGCATTGTATCCTGTAAATATCACTTCGGCATTCATAAAAGAAAATTACAAAGGCGAAGAAAACAAAGCAAACTTTGCTGATGTGTGCATCGCCGGCAGAATTATGAGTGTGAGAGATATGGGCAAGGCCAACTTTGCAGTGCTGCAGGATGCGGTTGGTAAAATTCAGTTCTACATCAAGCAGGATGACATTTGCCCTGGTGATGATAAAACTTTGTACCAAACCGTTTGGAAAAAATTATTAGATATTGGCGACATTATTGGCATTAAAGGATATGTGTTTACTACCAAAACAGGCGAAACATCTATTCATGTAAAAGAGTTTACGCTGCTTACAAAATCATTGCATCCGTTGCCGATAGTAAAAGAAAAAGATGGTGAAGCATTTGATGAAGTAACGGATCCTGAGTTTCGGTACAGGCAGCGTTATGCTGATTTGATTGTAAATCCCGGGGTAAAAGAAACATTCATCAAACGTACTAAAATGGTGAATGCCATTCGGGAATTTTTAAATGAACGAGGTGCACTGGAAGTGGATACACCAATATTACAAAGTATTCCAGGCGGTGCTGCAGCAAGGCCGTTTACTACTCATCACAATGCCCTGGATGTGCCGATGTACATGCGTATTGCCAACGAACTTTATTTAAAAAGATTAATTGTTGGTGGCTTTGAATGGGTCTATGAATTCAGCCGCAACTTTCGCAATGAAGGTATGGACCGTACACACAATCCGGAGTTTACCGTGCTGGAATTTTATGTGGCCTACAAAGATTATGAGTGGATGATGGACACAACAGAATTAATGCTGGAGAAAGCTGCCATTGCCACCAACGGTACCAGTAAAGTTGTAGTGGGTGATAAAGAAATTGATTTTAAGGCGCCTTACAAAAGAATCACCATGTACGATGCTATTAAAGAATTTACAGGCTTTGATATCAGTGAAATGGATGAAACTGGAATAAGAAATGTTTGCAAAGAATTAAAAATACATGCCGATGAAAAATGGGGCAAGGGTAAACTGATTGATGAAATATTTGGCAGCAAATGCGAAGGCAATTATATACAGCCCACTTTCATTACCGACTACCCGGTGGAGATGAGTCCGCTTACAAAAAAGCACCGCAGCAAACCTGGATTGGTAGAGCGTTTTGAACTGATGTGCAACGGTAAAGAAATTGCCAACGCTTACAGTGAGCTGAACGACCCGATAGAACAAAGGGAACGTTTTGAAGAGCAGGTAAAACTGATGGAACGTGGCGATGATGAAGCCATGTTTATTGATCATGATTTTTTGAGAGCATTGGAATACGGCATGCCGCCAACAAGCGGTATTGGTTTTGGAATTGACCGAATTGCCATGCTGCTTACCAATCAGCATTCTATCCAGGATGTGTTGTTTTTTCCGATGATGCGGCCGGAGAATATTGATTAATAATTGTAACTTTAATTACAATTTTATTTTATGGCTACAGTTGCTGCATTGCGGAAAGATGTAAAAAAATATATTGAAACTGCCGATGGCCGTATTTTAAAAATGGTGCATGCCATGCTGGAAGCTGACAGCAAAATTGATTTGTGGGATGAACTGCCCCCAACTGTGCAGAAAGATGTAGAGGAGGCAATTAAACAATCTGCCAAGGGAAAAGGAAAGCCACATAAAGAGGTGATGAAAAAGTATGACAAATGGCTTACCAAATAATCTGGCTGCCCAAAGCCGAAGAACGCTACGGTGAAATAATAGATTACCTGCAACAGCATTGGAATGATAAAGTGATTGCTGATTTTATTGCTAAAACCAATACAAAGTTGTTACAAATAAAAGTAAGGCCAACCATGTTCCGAAGGTCGGCCAAAATGAATGTTTATGAAGCCTTGATTACAAAACACAATTTAGTATTGTACAGAATTAATAGAAAGCGGATAGAGCTGCTTACCTTTTTTGATACCAGGCAACATCCAAATAAAAAATTCAAATTCTAGATATTGCTGTTTATTTCCCTGGCACAACAATTCAAATTTATCAATTTCTTCCGGATAGTTATTTCAAAAAACTATCTTGTAACACTCAAAATAAAATCAATTACTATGCTTTTTTCTATTAAAAAAACGATTACAGTTATTGCAGTTATTTCTATTGCTTATACGGCTAACGCACAAAAAAAAGAACTCACCAACGACCAGTATTTTAAAAGCAATTTTAAAGGCATCACACAATCGCTGCCTATTTTTTCAAAATGGTTAAATGACAACCAGTTTATTTACCTAAAGGATTCAAAAAAGTTTGTGGTGGATTGCAAGACTGGTAAAGAGAGAGAAGCTGCCGAAGCAGACAACAAAACAGAAACTGCAGCGAAGCCCTCTGTGTACAGTAAAAATGCAGATTTATTTATTAAACTAAATGGCGCAGATGTACAGCTTACCAATGATAAAGAGGAAGAAGTAAATGCCAGCATGAGCCCTGATGGAAACTATGTTGCCTACACAAAAAAGAATAATCTTTACACGGTAAATATCAGCACAAAAAAAGAAACAGCGCTTACTGCCGATGGCAGCGATGTGATATTGAACGGTTATGCAAGCTGGGTTTATACAGAAGAAATTTTAGGCAGGATAAGCCACTACAAATCTTTCTGGTGGAGCCCCGACAGTAGGCACATTGCATACTTCAGAACGGATGATTCACCCGTACCAGTATTCACTATGACGGATGGCAATGGACAGCATGGCTATGTAGAAACCGTTCGGTATCCAAAAGTGGGAGACGCTAATCCGGAAGTAAAAGTGGGTATCGTGTCTCCCGATGGCGGCAACACTGCCTGGGCAGATTTTAATGCAAAAGATGATCAATACTTTGGCGCACCTTACTGGACAAATGATGGAAGTGCCCTGTGGGTGCAATGGATGAACCGCCTGCAAAACAATTTAAAAATATGGAGTGTAAACCCGGCCGATGGAACCAAAATAGAAGTGTATAATGAAACACAAAAAACATGGATACAATTGGAAGATGGTTATGAAAGGTTACACTTTTTGCAAAACAATAAAAGCTGTATCATAGAAAGCGACCAAACGGGATGGAACCATTTGTACCTGTATGACAACGCCGGAAAATTGATTAATGCGGTTACCAGCGGAAAGTTTACAGTAACAGATTTGAATTATGCAGATGAAAAAAATAAGTTGGTTTATTTCACGGCAAGAAGCCGAGAGAATACTGCCAGGAATGATTTTTACAAAGTAGGCATGGATGGAAAAAATCTGCAGCGTTTAACTTTCGGGGAGTACAATCATACCAACATCAATCTTTCTCCCAATGGCACTTATTTCATTACCACATATTCCAATTCGGCTACGCCAAATAAAATGACTTTGGTAAACAACAAAGGAAAAATAATTAAAGAAATAGGTGATGCCAAAGGAGCAGAATTTGATACCTATGAATTGGCAAAGACTGAATTGATAAGAGTAAAAAGTGCTGATGGTTTATACGACCTGCCAATGAAAATTACCTGGCCGGTTAATATGGATAAGAACAAAAAATACCCGGTATTGATTTCTATTTATGGCGGGCCAAATGCAGGCACCTGCTGGGATAGCTGGAGCCTTGGTGGCAACCAGCAATGGTATGCAAAAGAAGGCTTGATACAGGTAGTGATGGATCACCGGGCAAGCGGCCACTTTGGTAAAGAGGGGGTAAATTATATGTATCACAACCTTGGCTATTGGGAAATGCAGGATTACAGCAGCATGGTAAAATGGCTGGAAGCTAACGGCAATGCCGACCCCACTAAAATCTGTATTACAGGTTTTAGTTATGGCGGCTACATGACCTGTTATGCTCTTACTTACGGCAGCGATGTATTCACCCACGGCATGGCTGGCGGCAGCGTAACCGATTGGACTTATTATGACACCCACTACACCGAACGCTATATGGGTACTCCGGCAAATAATCCGGAAGGATACAAAACCAGTTCGGTTCTCACACATGCAGGTAAATACAAAGGAGGACTGCAATTGGTACATGGTATTATTGATGACAATGTACACCTGCAAAATAGTATCAACTTCATCAGCAAACTACAGGATGATAAAAAAGATTTTGAATTTATGCCTTACAGCGGCGGCAGGCATGGCTGGCAGGGCAACAAATGGCTGCACTACCTGAATATGAAAACCAGGTTTATCTATAAAAATTTACTGGAGAAAGAAGTACCGAAATCAATGTTGAAGTAAATTATTTTTCAACCTCTGCTGCAGCAAAACAAACACTTAAAGATTGCTGCAGTTTTTATTTTTTATCATTCTAAATACTGGCAGGGTATGAGTTGCATTTACCTGCGAGATAAAATTTTTAACGCCAATCACTTGCAATGTTCAGGACGGATGAGTATTTTGTTACAACAAAAAACAAGTCATATGAAACCGATAATCTCCACACGTATTGCCAGTATAGTTTTTGCCCTTGCTATTGGCATCTTTGGTATTTTGCATTTTATAAATGCAGATACAATGAAAACAGCTATTCCAGATTATATACCGGGTGGTGTGCTGTGGATCTATATAACGGGCGCCGGTATGATATTAGCCGCAATTGCCATTATAATAAACAAATCAACCCGGCTCGCCTGTTATTTGCTGGCGCTGATGCTTTTAATTTTTGTGTTTACACTTCACCTCAAACCCTTGCTGAGTGGCAATTTTATTCATTTGCTAAAAGACACTGGTTTGGCAATGGCAGCAATTATGATTGGTAATAACGCTTCAGATAAATGATAACTTAAAGACCGGCTTAAAAGGCCGGTCTTTGATTATTAAGCTTTACAGGTCATATTTATACAATGGGTCAATGTCTGTACCCGCTTTCATTTCATACACCGGATTTATCAGGCCATCTTTTAAGCCATACACCCAGCCATGAAGGTCTGGTCCCTCCCTTTCTTTCCACGCTCTTTGAATAATAGATGTTTTAGCCAAGCGCTGCACCTGCTCTATTACATTTAATTCTGTAAGCCTGTTAGTACACAATTCTTCATCTTTAATAGCATTCAATTCTTCCCTGTTGTGGCGGTACACATCTTTTATATGGCGCAGCCACATATTTAAAACCTGTTTATAATCTGTGTTGCCCATGGCTGCTTTTATACCGCCACATCCGTAATGGCCACACACAATTACATGTTTCACTTTTAAATGCACCACTGCATATTCCAGTACACTCAGCAGGTTTACATCTGTATGAACAACAAGATTGGCAATATTTCGGTGTACAAATATTTCACCGGGTTGTGTACCGGTAATTTCATTTGCCGGCACCCTGCTATCGCTGCAGCCTATCCATAAAAATTCAGGCGTTTGCAAACTTGAAAGACGCTTAAAGAAATTTGGGTCGTCTTCTACTTTCTCTGCAGCCCATGCTTTATTTTCTAATAATAATTTTTCGTATGATTTCATAAAATGGTTGTTTTTTAATGAGCAATATCGTCTTGTAAATGGTTTTCATTTTTGTTATCGCTGTTCAGCAACTCATGCATTGGTTTGTACTGGCTCTTTTTTATTTCTACTTTAATATTCTTAATGGGTGCATGCAGTGCAAACTCATTGATGGTATCAATAATATCCTTGTCAATAAAATCTGCCCTGGCAGTATCTATTAGCACAAATGCATTGTTCGGCACTTCTTCCAGTTTTCTTTTTATGGTTGCTTTATTTAAAAAAGAAACATCTTTTCTAAAACGAAACAGAAATTTATTATTGTCATGCACCACAAACACCGCCGATTTATAATTGCTCCGCATTACAAAATAAAGCCCTACAATGATACCAACAATAATTCCTTTGAGCAAGTCGGTCAATAATATTGCTGCAATGGTAGTAACAAAGGGAATAAACTGATCCCACCCTTTTGCATAAAACTCTTTGAATAAAGAAACCTTTGCCAGTTTGTACCCGGTATAAATCAGGATAGAAGCCAGTGCAGCATAAGGAATTTTATTCAGCAGTCCTGGAATAAAAGCTACGCAAAGCAACAGCAATACACCATGGCTGATGGCCGATAATTTTGTTTTAGCACCGGCATTAATATTGGCAGAAGACCGTACAATAACAGAAGTAAGCGGCAGCCCCCCAATCATTCCGGAAACGATATTGCCAACGCCCTGGGCTTTTAGCTCCCGGTTGTTATTGGTCACTCTTTTGTAGGGATCCAATTTATCTGAAGCCTCAATACTTAACAGGGTTTCAAGACTGGCTACCAGTGCCAGTGTGATGGCGGTGATCCATACATCTGCATTTGTAATAAAACTCCAGTTGGGAGAGGTAAAGAAAGAAGTAAACTGACCAAAAGAAGTGGCAACAGGAATATTAACGAGGTGTTCCTCTTCCAGGGCAAATGTATCATTTTTTCCAAATGCAATATTGAGTATAATGCCCATCGCAACAATTACTAATGGGGCTGGTATCAATTTAAAAACAGCCGCTTTTTTTACCAGTACTTTTTCCCAAAGCACCTGTATCAGTATTCCCAACACCCCAATTAAAACAGCTACCGGTGTGATGTAATTAATTGAATACAAAATTTCTGAAAAGGTATTGTTGTTGTCTTTTTGAAAGAAGGCTTCATCGCCGGAGAAATCTTTATCAAAGCCAATCAAATGGGGAAGTTGTTTTAAAATTAAAATAATTCCGATAGCAGCCAGCATCCCTTTTATTACACTGTTTGGAACATAATCCCCTAAAAACCCTCCTTTTAAAAAACCGAATAACAATTGCAATATACCAGCTATTACAACCGATAATAAAAAGGCTTCATAAGCTGGCAATTTGCCAAGGGCAACAACTACAATAGCAGTTAAACCAGCAGCCGGACCACTCACACTTAATTGCGATCCGCTGAGAGAACCAATGACAATGCCACCCACAATGCCACCAATAATTCCGGCAAATAAATTGGGGGCATTAGACCCCAATGCAATACCAAGACAAAGCGGCAATGCAACTAAAAATACAACAACAGCCGCAGGCAAATCTGCCCCGGCATTTTGAAAAATTTTCTTCATGATAGATATAACAGTTTAGCCCATCAGTGGGCTGATGATAAAATGCAGAACGTGTAAATAATTAAATTAACTGTTCACTGCATTGGGGGGAGGCGTTTCAACATCATCTGCATGAGAAGAGGGAAGCATGGCTTTGTAAAAGCCAGTCAATACAACAGATATGGGGAAATGCAGGTGTGATAAAAAATGATGATCGTAAATGAAATGAGCATCTTCATCAAGCGTACTGAAATTCTTTGATGGGGCTTTGGCAGCATCTAATACCTCTTCAACAATTACATTGTCAATAGAAAAATATTGTACTGCCTGCCTTACAGGAAGCAGCTGCAATACAAATACGAGTATTAAAAATATGCTTATCGTTTTTTTTACTTTCAAGTTGTGCAAATATACAGGCAGGTACCTGCATGATTACTGTCTGTTAAAAAAATTTAACAGGTCGCAAATAAAATTATTTAAAAAAATAAAGTTTGGTCATGCAGTTAAATATTTAATCCTCCACAAACACTGATGGTTTGCCCGGTTACATAACTGCTTAACCCGGATGCTAAAAATAAAGTAACGTTGGCAATATCTTCTGCACTGGCAAAGCGGCCCAGCGGAATACCAGCTTTGTAT
>JANMJU010000069.1:0-1723 GCA_031371545.1 Chitinophagaceae bacterium | reverse complement strand
TTTAAAAATAAGTACAAAAATATCTTTTCGTATTAGCTGCCAGCAGCAAATTAGTTTTTTCCGACAGCCCGGGCATAAAAAAACATCCTGCTTTATACAGGATGTTTTCTATTGAAATTTATCAAAAAATATTTGCCGGCTGATTTGCTTTCAGCTAAATACTGTCGTCTAAAATATTATTTTTTACAGCGTACATAATCAAACCTGCGGTACTCTTGGCTCCTGTTTTCACTTTTAGTTTATCCCGGATGGCCTCTACTGTACGGGGACTGAGCTCTACAATATCTGCGATTTCCCTCGTGCTTTTTTCCTCACACATCAGTTTTAATATTAGCATCTCCTTGTCTGAAAGATTAGCCTCGGCCTGCACCATTTTTTGCGGAGTCATATTATTTTTTGTCTTTAAGTTAGACAGGAGTGCTTTGTTGGTAAGCGTATTAAAATAGTATTCCTGTTCGTAACAGGTTTTAATCGCTTCATAAATGATCTCACTGTCGCTGGTCTTACTCAGGTAGCTGTTGGCTCCCAGTTCCATCAGTTTGGTGATCATACTGTGATCGTCCATCATGGTGAGCATGATTACTTTTATGTGCGGCCAGTTCTTTTTTATTTCGGGCAAAGCACCAATGCCGTCCATTACAGGCATCTGTATATCCAGCAGAATTACATCTGGCTGAATCATTTTTAGCATGTTGAGCAGGTGCATACCGTTGTCGGCTTCAGCAATTACTTTTACATCTTTTTTTGCACTCAGTGCGGTTTTTACGCCGGCCCTGTACAGAACATGATCGTCTGTAATTAGTACTTTAATTGGTTCAATGTGGTTGGTTAGAGGCATCAAATATATATTTAGGTTCGCATAGGTTGATTACTAACGTAATAATGCAAGATGCAATTATTATTTACATTTATTTTAGTAAAACTACGTTTTCTTTTTTGATGCGGAAAATACGGTCGCTCTTTTTTTTGTAAAAAGAAAAGAACTGATTTTGGGGGGCCGGGTCAGCCTGTATTTCGCATTGAAACCAGCATCCGCAATTGGTTTAGTTTTCATGCCAGCCGGGATCCTTCAGGCGCAGGTATTTAAAAATTCCCTGGTAATGCCCCTCTCCATAAACAAGGATTATCTTACTCTCCGGGGCATTCATTATTTCCTCACTGATAACCCTGTTTCGGTAATCTACCAGAAAATAATCCAAAGCCTTTTTATTTTTATTTTTTTTACCATGATACTCATCAGTCAGTTTTGTATCAAAATCATATTTTTCCAGTGCCACCGCAGTGTATTTATTTTCATAGGCATTTACCAAGTCATCTAAAACAACATCTACATTCCTGTCAAAAAAAGGATCAATACCGATAAAGCTGCCCCTTGGCTGATTGACCATATTTTTTAGAAACTTATATTTCCGTCCCATCAGGCTGCCATTTTCTTTATTGATGTAGCCATCGCCGGCAAAAGAGCCAACTATTTTTCTGTATTTTCTCAGCAAAGTATCCTGAGCAGAAGAGTCAATATAGTGAGGCAGGGTGATGAGTTCAAAGAATACGATGTAGCCTGTTTTGTGAAGTGAATCAATCTGCGATTTTACATCATTGTAAAACGCCTGCTTACCAATATGATGCATCGGCATAAATACCAGTTCTTTCTTATCATTAGATAATTTTCGTACTGATACCCTATCGTCAAATATCCCTGCATTCTTTAACCGCCATTTAGCCA
>JANMJU010000048.1:0-34272 GCA_031371545.1 Chitinophagaceae bacterium | reverse complement strand
AGTTTGAATTTGATTCATCTTTTTGAATTTTAGAGACTTTCAAATTACCGCTTTTACATAGATGCTTGCTCAATTGGAGCTGGACAATCAAACTTCAGCTAAGTACACAATCAGCAGCAGTATGTCTCATCCTGAAATAGGTTGACTGAAAATCAACCAAAATGTAACTAAAACACAAGACTCTGGACAAACAAATTCAGGCAAAATGAGCAAACCGGCATTAATAGTTTCAGCAATTACGACACCGAACGATCTTCAAAATATGTAACTTGTACTTATGAAAAAAATACCCACGCTGTTAAAAACGATCGTTTGTTTTTCTTCTTTTTTCGGGCTAACATTTACTATCTGTGCACAGGATATCTCGGTAAGCGAAATTATTTATACCGAAAAAATGTACGATTTGCATTTTACGGATGCCAAGAGAGATTCCATGGTGAACCAACTGAACGCTAACCTGCAGTTATATCAATACCTCCATGGATTCAATTTGCCAAATAGTGTTCCCCTTCCAAACTGGTTTGATCCTGTATTGCCTACAATGAAATTTAATACCAACCAACAGCCTTTTAACTGGAATATTTCTGGAGCTGTCGTAATGCCTGCTGATACAAACCAGTTGGCGTTTTATACTATTGCCCAGTTGTCTTCGTTGCTCAGGCAACATAAAATTACTTCCGTGCAGTTAAGCCGGTTTTTTATAAATCGTTTGAAAAAATATGGTGACACTTTGCATTGTGTTATCAGCCTTACGGAGCAAATTGCCATGGAACAGGCTAAACGGGCTGACGCAGCCTTTGCAAAAGGCATCTATAAAAGTCCGTTGCAGGGCATACCCTATGGGCTTAAAGATCTGTTTGCAGTAAAGGGCACACGAACCACTTATGGCACGCCACCATTTAAAGACCAGATAATTGAGGAAGATGCATTCGTATACCAGCAACTGGAAAAGGCCGGCGCTGTATTAATCGCAAAAGTATCTATGGGAGAACTTGCGATGGATGATATATGGTTTGGCGGAAAAACTAAAAACCCGTGGAATTTACAACAAGGTTCCAACGGATCATCTGCCGGCTCCGCCTCAGCAACTGTTGCAGGACTTTTACCATTTGCTATTGGCACAGAAACATACGGCTCCATAGTAGCGCCTTCTGCTGTATGCGGTGCAACCGGGCTGCGGCCCACTTTTGGAAGTGTTGCCCGAACAGGTGGAATGAACCTTGCCTGGACCTCCGATCGTATCGGGCCCATTTGCAGGGATGCTGAAGATGCAGCAATGGTATTTGCGTCTATACATGGTAGTGATGTATATGACCGTGCCTCCCGAACAATGCCTTTTAATTATACGGGCAATGTTGATGTCAAAAAAATAAAAGTGGCTTATGCAAAAAACTATATTGATACCTTACCCGCTAACAGCGCAGAAAAAGAGGTGATTAAAACGTTGCAGGATGCAGGTGTTCAGGTTATGGCTATCGATTTCCCATCCAACTTACATACGAATGACCTGCTGATAACCATTTGGGCTGCAGAATCAGCTGCGGCTTTTGATCCTCTCACAAGATCGGGTAAGGATAGTCAAATGGTGCAACAATGGCAAAGCCGCTACCCGAACATGTTAAGGAGTGCACGGTTTATTCCGGCAGCTGAATATCTTACTGTATGCCGTTTGCGTTACCTGGTTATGGAGCAGGCTTTTCCATTATTGAGCCAATACGATATTATCATTGTGCCGAGTATGGCCGATGAGCCTATGGCGCTAACCTGCCTTACAGGCAATCCTTGTATCACATTGCCAGCTGGTATAGCTGTTGCCGGTAGTGCACCACCCAGCATTACTTTTATAGGGGGTAAATTATACAGTGAAGCAAAAATAGCTGCTTTCGCCAAAAAGTTTCAGCAACTGACCCGTTATCAGCAGCAGCATCCGCCTATGTTTACAAAGTGAGCCATCGCTTTAATGAGGGCTTATACTCCTTCTTCAGGAAATGACTTTTTTGTATGATAGAGTAAATTAAAACTTTGGACAAAGCACCTGCTTTGAACCGGGGTCGCCATAAAAACCTTTTTTAATCAGGTTAAATTCTTGGGCACCCTGCATGTTATTAAAATTCTTTAATGCCGAAGTGGTGGCATCATAACTAAAAGTGAAGCGAATATTGTTGATCTCAAATCCAACCATGGGTATCACGGCATCCCCGGAACGGTAATACACGCCTGCTATCAGTTGCTTTTCGCCTGCCCCGGAAAGGTTGTAATTGGCATTGAGTCCAAACATAAAATTAGTGGCTTTGGCCTGTATAGTGTAATAAGCATTGGGGTTGATGATCCAGCGGTCGTTTACTTTCAGCAGGGCATTGATAAAGCCAATATGCCGCATGGCAATCCGGCTGCTGTCGGCCGATTCGGTGAAAAAAGTTTCCTGCGGACGGTTGACATGCTGGATAGAATAACCGGCATTGAGATAAATATTGTCAGTAGGAAAATAAGCATAATTCAATCCCGCCTGCAAATCAAAATAACTCACATTGCTGTTGACAAACGTTACACCCGATGCAATATTATTATCAAAAAACTGCCCGTTGAACTGTGAGGGAAAAGTGAACTTGGTTTGATCAATGCGTTTATTGGCCCAGCCCAAATTGAAACCAGCACTAAGTAAACTGCTGTTGCCAAGCATCTGGTGATAGGCAATAGAACCATATAATTTTGTGGAGCGTAAACCGCCACTGCCGGCTTCGTCATTCAGTAATACTGCACCAAGGCCAAGCCAGCCATTTTCAAAACGGTCACGAAAAACCTGTGCATCGGCAAACACACTTACTGTTTTGTAAGGGGCTGCCAAAATAGAAGACCACTGATTGCGAAAGTGAGCGCCAACCCTGTAATCAGCATCCGGGATAAACCCGGTATTGGCCGGATTGGTAGTGAGTGGCGAATTAAAAAATTGAGAAAAATGAAGATCCTGGGCATTCAGCATGGCTGCTAACTGCAGGCTGAAAACAAGCAGGAAAAATATTTTTCTTTTTTGAAACATCATCAAAATATTAAACTGGTATATGGGTATAATTGTTGCAGCAAATGTCAATTTTATTTTATCATCCTATTCAACAAAATATTTTTTATCCCTACCGCAGCAATGTTATATCTCCCGTTTTCCTGAATTTTTTTCCATCGGTAAATTCTACATCCAGGGTATAAGTATAAACATCCATCGGTTGTATTACACCTTTAAAAGTTCCGTCCCATCCATCTTTCCGGTTGCTGGTGACAAATACAGTTTGTCCCCAGCGGTTATAAATCCGCCAGTCCATTTTACCAATACCAAAACCGAGCACTGTAATGGTACTGTTTACTCCAAACCTGCCGGGAGTAAATGCATTGGGCACATCCAGCAAAGGAATAATTTTAGCTTCTACCGGTTGGCAAAGTGTATCGGCACAGCCGGCAGCATTGATGGCTATCAAACAAACATTAAAAACTTTTGTGGCATTGAACAAATGTTGTGGATCGCTTTCTGCTGATGTTTCCCCATCATCAAAATTCCATTTGTATTGCGTGGCACCCAACGACTGGTTGGTAAAATAAATGGGCTTATTTGCTTCGCCGGGTATGGGTGAAAACTGAAACCCGGCAGTAGGTATAGAATAAACAGTAACCGTAAAAGTGGTATCATCTCTTTTATTACAAGTAGAGGTATCTATTGCCGTTAGTTTAACAATGTAGGTGCCGGCATTCTGGTACAAGTGAGATGGGCTGATGTCGGTGGAAGAAGTGTTGTCACCAAAGTCCCAAATAAAATCTATACCGCCTAGAGAAGTATTGGTAAACTGTGCTGTGTAAGGCTCACAACCTTTATCTGGTGTAGTAAAGTTTGCTGATACATTTACTGCCAGCCGCACAGGTTTTGTAATGCTATCGGGTGCATTACAAAACACGGTATCATCCACCACTAATTTTACATTGTAAGTACCCGGTGCTGCATAAGTATGTGTGGTAGTTACAAAGCCTGCCCTTACTAAAGCAGAACCATCACCATAATCCCACAAAAATGAATTGGCTTTATAAACAGGTAATGCTGCTGTGGTGGTATTGGCAAACTGGAAAGTAAGGCTTTGGCAGCCACCTGTTTTGGTTGCTGTAAAATTGGGTGCTACTATATTATTGCCAACTTTTACTGTAATGTAAGCAGTATCAGAAATATTGCAGGTAGTGGAATCAATAGATACCAGCATTAACCGGTAGCTCCCCACAGCGATATAGGTATGTGTAACGGAATTAATGGGAGCCAGCGTAGCCGTATCAGGTGTACCATCCCCAAAATTCCAAATGTATCTTTTGCCTTTAGCGAGTGTATCGGTAAATTTTATGGCTAACGGTACACAACCAATTGTATCCAACACGCCATTAATAGTTGCTTTTACACTTGCACCCACTCCGCCAAAATTCATTTCAATTTTTACAGCCACTTCATTACAATTACTTGATTGATTAGTGGGAGCCCATACCCCAGGTGTAGTTGGAAAAAACACCCCGGCAGTATTGCCGCAGTTGGCACATATTGCCTGGTAAATAATACCATTGGCATCAAAGCGGCTGGTACCGCCATCTACATGGTCATCAAAGCCGCCGCTCTGTCCAAAAAAAGTTCCATACAATTGGCTGGTGGCATTTTTTTCCAATACAAAAAAGAAAAAATCTTTACTGTCTGTTGAAGATTGAATGGCATTGGGAGTAGCAAGAAAATTCATACCACCCGTACCTGCACAAGGATAGCCCCTGTTGTTATTAAATATGCCACCCCAACCGGATACATACACATTCTGGCATCTGTCAACTAAAAAAGCAGTGGGGGAAATATTGGGTATGTCGGAGGAAGTACCAAACATAGTGGTATAGATATATCCACTAAGATCTGGTTTCAGTTTAGCAATAAATTGTTTCCCCCTTGGATTACTGAAGGCTGCATTAAAAGCCTGCCAATCGCCGGTGGTAGTACCCATGATGTAAGGAAAACCATATTTATCAAACTGAATACCATACACCAGGTCGTTACCATCTGAGGAAGTGTTAGTACTGTTATCATTGCTTCCAATGTAAGTTGTTTTAACAATGGCAGCACCATCAGGTGTTATCTCGGTAACAAAACCATCTGTGATTCCACCCTGGTAAGTTGAGTACAATGATCCTGTTTTATTGCCTGGTAAATCGGTGCTGGTAGTGCCTCCTGCCACATACACATTTCCGGTGAGTGGGCTGATGGACAATACAAAGCAGGCATCATTGCCACTGCCGCCAAAAAAAGTACCATAAATTAAATTGTTGAGGCTGGCATTGAATTTTAATATTACTCCATCCTGTTTAATATTGACTGATGAACCACCGCCAAAAATTGTTTGAATGGTAGAACCGGATACAGGAAAGTTTGCAGACTGTGTACAGGATGCCAAATAAATATTATTACTTCCATCCAGTATCACTTCACTTCTTGCATCATCACCATAATTACGCCTGGTTTCATAAGCACCATCATTTTGTGATGGAGGGTTGACTGGAATATATTTTGGTTTGATATTTACACCATCATCCCCAGTGCCGCCAATTTTTACAGAGCCCAATAATGAACTGCCTGCAGCATTAAATTTTGTAATGATGATATCATACATTCCGCCGGAGCCAATTAATGGAGATATAATGGGATAGTTGGATGAGTTGGATCTGCCGGCTACAATTAAATTTCCCTGTGCATCGCAGATCATGCTGTGAGGTTGTTCATTTCCACCGCCTCCAAGGTAAGTAGCATATAGCCGGTTAACACCGTTAGCGGATAATTTAATAAGAGCAATATCATAAGGGCCATTGCCATCCTCATCCACACCCTGGTTAAATGTCTGGCTGAAAGCCCCGGGAGAAGTGGGGTAACCGGGACCGAAAGAAATACCTCCTGCAAAAAAACTTCCATCCGGACCGGGAGTGGCAGTATAGCCCCAGTTATCTTTTGAGCTTCCGGTAAAAGAACAGAAAATTAATGTTGGATCAATTACAATGGTGGCAGCCGGGTCATAATCTTTCACCTTAAAGCGTACAATATTTTTTTCAAGCACATATTTACAGTCCAATGTTTGTCTTCCTTTTTCCAGTATCTGGTAAGTGTAAGGATACAATTCCTTTACTTCCCCAACAGAAGTACCAATCACCAATTCTTTATTTTTGATGCTCAGTTTATCTGCTCCTTCATACTGCAATGCAATGTTGCTGATATTACCACCCGGATGTACAATGATATCATATTTTAAAGTACCCTGGTCGGTATAATACCTTACATCAATATTTGGATAAATGTCTTTATAGGTAACGCCCTGGTAAATTTTACAATTGCCCTGCCACTTCGTTTTATCATTGCCAATAAAATAATTATTGTAAGTGGGCAAAGCTTTATCGGGCAGCACAGACAACAGACCGGATGCACCTAAAAAATTTACCCTGTAAGCATGTGAATGAATAGTGATGGGATTGGTATTGATAAGATAGTTGCCTTTTTCATCTGGTTTATTGTGGCCATGCATTTGGTCTGCAAAAGTTTCCAGGTCTTTTTCATTTTGAAGCAATACAGTGAAGCCTGTTTTTTGTAAAAAGAAAGAACCATTTTGAATATCACTCCGAAAGTCAATTGCTTTATCCCACTGGCCTTTATTTTCGATGAATTGTAATTGGGCAAAACAAAGGTGGCCAACAAAAAAGAAGATAGTTGACAGAAGGATCTTAACCGGTATTTGCAGGCAAGTTTTCAAATGCAAAAATTTAATACAATTTAGGTAATAATAACTACAAATAATAAGCAGTTGTTTTCGGCTTTGTAATTTTTCGAAGGCAGGATTGACAGCACAGTTACGAAATTTTACTCCACACCGTTTTTCCCTGCTGGGTTTTCAGGTGATTTTTTATGGGCAAATTTTCTGCCATATTTAAATCCGGGTCGGTATCCAATATTTCATTCACCATATTTTTGGCTACTTCCAGCATTACTTTATCCTGGACTATGCTGGCCAGTTTAAAGTTTAATTCGCCGCTTTGTTTAGTGCCTTCAATATCGCCGGGGCCACGAATTTCAAGGTCTTTTTCGGCAATCTTAAAACCGTCGTTGGTGACACACATAATGTTCAGACGCTCTCTTGCATCCCGGCTTACTTTGCGCCCTGTTAATAATATGCAAAAGCTTTTTTCACTTCCTCGTCCTACCCTTCCCCGAAGCTGGTGCAATTGAGACAACCCAAATTTTTCTGCACTTTCAATTACCATCAATGATGCATTGGGTACATTCACTCCCACTTCTATCACGGTAGTGCTTACCATAATTTGTGTATCGCCTTTTACAAAACGATCCATGTTGGTATTTTTTTGTTCTGCAGGTTGCCGGCCATGCACCATGCTGATCCAGTATTTCGGTTCCGGAAAAAATGATTTCACTTCTTCAAAACCTTTCATTAAATTTTCATAATCCATCTTGGCCGATTCTTCAATTAAAGGATATACCACATAAGCCT
Source organism: Chitinophagaceae bacterium (assembly GCA_031371545.1). Taxonomy (GTDB): domain Bacteria; phylum Bacteroidota; class Bacteroidia; order Chitinophagales; family Chitinophagaceae; genus Ferruginibacter. The sequence continues at coordinate 26,728 of JANMJU010000048.1, read as the reverse complement.
GTCTGCCTTTTGCAATTTCTTCTTTTATAAAATCCATCACCTGCGGCCGCTTGTTCTCATAACGGTGAATGGTATTGATTGGTTGTCTTCCAGGTGGCAGTTCATCAATCACACTGTAATCCAAATCGCCATAAGCAGTGAGTGCCAGTGTACGTGGAATGGGTGTTGCCGTCATTACCAAAATATGTGGCGGCAAAATATTTTTCTTCCACAAGGCTGCTCTTTGGGCCACCCCAAATTTGTGCTGCTCATCCACCACAGCAAAGCCTAAATTCTTAAACAACACTTTATCTTCAATCACCGCATGAGTGCCAATCAATATGTGTACGCTTCCGTCTTTACAACCTTTCAGTATTTCTTTTCTTTCTTTTCCTTTTGATGAGCCGGTAAGCAACTTTACACAAACAGGCATATCTTTTAATAGTTCGGTGATGCCGTTAAAATGCTGCTGTGCTAAAATTTCTGTTGGCGCCATCAGTGCACTTTGAAAATGCTGGCCATCTTCCACCCTTACATTATCTGCTGCAATCAGCATACCCAGCAATGCCACAATGGTTTTACCACTACCCACATCTCCCTGCAAGAGGCGGTTCATTTGCCTGCCGCTGCCCATATCTTTTCTTATTTCTTTCAACACTCTTTTCTGGGCATTCGTCAATTCAAATGGAAGATAATTTTTGTAGAATGTATTGAAAAGTTCTGCAACTTTATCAAAACTAAATCCATGACTGAAGCGGTGCCGTTCGCTACGCCGGATGCCCAGCCTCAATTGTGCAAAAAATAATTCTTCAAATTTTATTCTTCTTACTGCATGAGTGTACATTTCTTCCGAAGCCGGAAAGTGAATGTGGCAGCAGGCATCCCAACGGGAAATAAAACGGTATTGTTTGATGATTGTTTCCGGTAAATTTTCCGGCAAGTCTTTTGGCGATAACATTTGCAGCAGTGCATAAGTAAGTTTTGCAAATGCTCTTCCATTCAATGCCCGTGCTTTTAGTTTTTCGGTGGAGGGATAAATGGGATCGAGAAAACTTTTGCCGGTTGCTTTTTCAGCAGTAAAAATTTCCAGCTCCGGGTGTACCATCTGTACTTTGCCATTGAAAAAAGTGACTTTACCAAATACCAAATACTGCTGTCCCGATTCCAATATTTTCTGTACCCAGTTAATTCCCTGGAACCAGGTTAATTCAATTTCGCCGGTTGCATCCTGTAAATAGGCAACCAATCTTTTCGCTTGTTTTTCTCCAACTGTTTCAAAGCGGGTGAGCCTGCCTGCTACCTGTGCATAATCATTAGAATAATTAAGTGCTGCTATTTTATCTACTTTTGTTTTGTCGAGATGACGCAGCGGATAATGTTCCAGCAAATCTTTGAATGTAAAAATGCCCAATTCTTTTTTCAGCAAATCGGCTCGTTGTGGGCCCACACCTTTTAAATATTCAACCGGGCTTTGTAATATGTTGGATGTAATGCTGATGGCCTTTTATTTATACAAATATAATTGCAACCAGACAGAAAAATGTGTGGGGTACCTGCTTAATACTAGATGATACTGTCAGGCTCTTTATTACGGTCTTGATGCTTAGTGCGTCCTGCCTCCGGAGTTTTGTTTAAATATTCAATACATTTCCAATTAAAAATAATTACAGCGGGATAAAGTTTTGATCGTTATTATTTAACTAATAATGTTCTTTATATGTTGTACAAATGCTTCTCCATCAGCAATCGCATTTAAAAAAGCCTGCTGCCCGTTTTTGGCTATCGGTGTATATTTGGAATAATTGGACAATACTTCTTCCAGTTTCTGTTTAAGATCATCCATTTCATTCAACACTGGTATATAGGTTTCATTTTCTACAAAAATATCCGGGTAAGTATTCATATAACTTACGCTTGGCTTTATCATCAAACTACCTGCAATAAATATTTCAAAATCCCGGTAGCAAATTTCTCCCCATCCAAAAGGGCTTACACAAATTTTTGATTCGGCAAGCTCTTTCATAAATGTCGGTTTATCTACCCTTTGCCCCGATATGATGCCATGATAATTTGTCAACTCTTTTAAAACGGAAATCACTGCATTCCTTTGAGCCGAAATAGATGCATTGATACTCCCATAATCAAGATTGCCTCTTAGGGAAAAATCTAATTTTCTGTCTGTAGATGGTTCATATACTTTAGGAGCAGCAAAAAGATAATTGCCTGTAAGGCGATGAACCTTACTACTGCTGAATAACTTGTAATTAACATGCCCCAGATTCCACCCAACTTTTATTTTATACAACTGGTCGGCCGGGCAGGGAAAATATATTTTAAAATGATCTTCTAATTTGTTACTGTCCGCTATCCATGCCCGTACACTTTTGGCCCCATTATTCTGTGTATAATAATTTACATCTTTCAGTACCTGATTTTTTAAAAAAACATCTACATACTGTATAATAGGAAAATCAGTACTGCCAGTAGAATCGGTCCTGTCGTACCAAACTATTTTTTTTACTGTTTTTTTTAGATCTGTTAAATATGCAATCAATGCTGCTTCACTTTGCGGAGTTCGACTTTTAATACTTTGCCATTCTTTAAATACCCGGGAAATAATAACAACAGTATCCGCACTTTTCAGGTGGCTGTCATTTTTATCTGTCGTAATACTCAGCTTTATACCATGACGCTTCAACAGGCTTCTCCATTTATACAAAGGAAAAATAAGAGCGTAATAACCATTCCACCGGGGCTGGTCAGCCAATACAACAAGTGAATGCATAGAAGAAAATTTTAAAAGTATCTTGAAGAGAATAAAAAGCTATGACGATACATCATTGTTCAATTATTTAAAAATAGCAATTTTCTTTTATTTATTACTAAACGCAAGCTATTATGAATACAGCATTTTAGCTATACTATTTAAATTTGTATCCTCTTAAAAAATCTTCTACAGTCATTTTCTTCTTTCCCTCAAGTTGCAGCTCTTTCACAAAAACATATCCATCAGCACAAGCGAATTTCAGAAATGTTTTGCCATCTGTTTTATATGTTCCGGTTTCTTGTGAAGAAGAATCAATTTCTTTTTCTGTCTTATAAATTTTAAGTGTCTTATTATTTAGAGAAGTAAACGCAGCAGGAAATGGCGACAATCCACGGATCAAATTATGTACTTCTTCTGTTGATTTAGTAAAATCTATTTTACAAGTTTCAGTAAAAATTTTAGGCGCATGTTTTAATTGATAATTGATAATTGATAATTGATAATTTTGAGGCATCTCATTCAAACTGCTATCAGCCAATCCTTTTACAGTTTTCACAAGCAGTGAAGCTCCAATCTCTTTCATTTTATCATGTACTTCACCAGTTGTTTCATTTTCTCCAATGGGAAAACTTTGCTGTAATAAAATATCACCAGTATCTATTTCATGTTTCAATTTAAAAGTAGTAACACCAGTTTCTTTTTCTCCATTGATAACTGCCCAATTGATGGGTGCTGCACCACGATACTGCGGCAACAAACTTCCATGCAAATTCACAGAACCCATTGGCGGCATATTCCACACTAATTCCGGCAACATTCTAAAGGCCACTACAATTTGCAGATCGGCATTTAGTGATTTTAATTCAGCCAAAAATTCTGGATTCTTTAATTTCTCCGGCTGTAGCACATGCAAATTATTTTCAACAGCATATTTCTTTACAGCGCTTTGCTGCAATTGCATTCCTCTTCCGGCAGGTTTATCAGGAGCTGTAATAACAGCAACAATATTGCAGCCAGTTTTTACCAATGCATCTAATGATGCAACAGCAAATTCAGGCGTACCCATAAAAACAATTCTCAATTCTTTATAATCCTTCATGCCTGCGAAGGTAAGGACAGATGCGGTGAATGGATTTAGTTCTTGTTTATAAAAGTTCTGAAATAGCCACATTCTTTTATCACTTCCTGGTAATATTTGGTATCCGCATATTGCTGCAGCATTTTAAAATTGCTGACAGCTTTCAGGTCCACCATATCTCTACTATAGTAATAATCATTTGTATTAAAAACATTCTTATTGTACCATTCGTTTCTTTCACACTTTGCAAGCATATAAATACATTTTGCTTTTTGTTCATTATCAGCAGCAGCAGACAAAGCTTTTTGGTAATAAGCTGTTGCCATCCTGTTACTGGTAAGAAAATGCCTGAATACACTGTCAATTACATTGGGAGAATAATGATAGGAGCCTAAAAAAACCGATTCATAAAATGCACGGGCATTGCCATAATGGGACAGGTTGTAAAATACATTGCCCAACAGCAAAGTGTTATTGTATAAGTCTTTGCCAGCCTGCACATTTGCTTCCATCTCTTTCATTTTTTTAAGTAATGAAAGTTTTGTGTACTGGGTTCCTTTATAGCCATAATGATCGCAATCATTACAATCACCAATATGCCCATTAAAAGGATTGCCCATTAATTGACCGTTGCCATATTCCCCGGCTTTTTCTATCATAGCAATTGCTGCATCAATTTTATCTTCATAAGCCAAACGGATAGCCTGGTATTCATACAGATCTTCCAGTTTGGAAGGATATAAACCGAAGCATAATTTTTCATACGGAGATTTATTTTTCTTCTGAATAAAAGATTTCATTGCTTCCACATTTTTATCTTTCATATAAAAATCAGGCCCGGTAACAAAACATTCCGACTTTACCCATTGCGCCTGCTCCTGGTATTTTTTCGCCAGCGACTTTTTGATAAATACAAAAGCATCTGTATAGCGGAAAGCACCTGCTTTATCCTGCGTAAATGAATGCAGCCATTCCACATCAGCAAGTATTTCCTTTTCAAATTTTTCGTCTGCCTTCTTAACGGAAGCCAATTTGTTCAGAGCTTTCAGCAACCGTAATTGCCATTGCTTCAGTTTATCATTCGTTACATTTTTTTCAGCCGTTTTAAAATCCAGTTCTGCCTGTTTATAATTATGAGAAAGCATCTGAAGATAACCTGCTGCAGCATTCCACATAAATGGATCATTAGCCTTTGGATTTTTAGCAATATCTTTTACAAGTGTAAACAAATCTTTATCAATTTCGATATTCATCATCTTTTCTGCATCAATACCACCATAATCTGAACTCATTTCTTTTTCCTGTTTGTTGATGGCTCTTGCCAGCAGCAAATTGAGTTTATCGCTGGATGGATCAAGCTGGTAAATTTCTTTGATACTGCGTTTTTCATCGCCATAAGAAACACCCAGCATTTGCCATAAGGTTATTTTTTCCTGTTTGCTTTTGCACAATAGCAATGTTGCCTGCCAGTCATCTTCCTCCTGCGGACGAAAACTATAATGTGCAGGTATTTTTAATTCATCACAACCATCATACACAAGGCTGTAATAATAATTTGCCTTACTGTAGTTTTTCAGTTTGTAATAAGCCCCTGCTGCATAAGCAAGCGCCCTGTAATACATTTTGTTCCTGTCAAATTTATTTTCGCTGGATTCAAAAAAATCAATTGCAAGTTTGGCATCTGCATTAAAAAAATAAGATCTTATTAACTGAAACCAATACCGCTGTTTTAAAAACTTATCCGGTGCATTTGCAAATCCAGAAAGTAATGCGTTATTGAGTTCTATGGCCTTTTCATATTGAACAGGTTTTTTAGATTCGTAATCCCATGAAGAGTACGCAACGTTTGCAAACCTTTCAGCCTCCTTTGCAAGAGAGAGGTAATTGAAAAAATTTTTCACTTTACTATTGCCTTTATCTTTTGTCATTTTAAACGTATCGGTTGGTGTTATCTTAACTCTGTCTGACAGTGTCGTATCTGCCAGTATTATCTTAATTGAGTCAACAGTATAAATGTCTGTACCTGTTATCTTAGGCTTGACTGGCTGTATTGTCTTAACCGTTTTTTTCTGCTTAGATGCCAATAATTTTTGACCATTGAGATAAGAGGCAATACTGTCTGTAAAAGTTTTGCTTGCTTCGTTTAACAGGTAGGCAAGTTCAGTTGAAGGATATTTTTTATTCAAATAATTATTCCAGTCTGCAACATTTGATTCATTAAACCTGCTGCCGTGAGCATTATCATATTCCACTCCATAATAAGGATAACTGTTAGAGTAAAAAAAAGGACTGTATTTTTTCCCAACAACTGCCTCAGGAGTAAAATTAGAACCAGTGAATTCAGAGTCAGGTCCATAACCACAGGCTAAAACAATACAATATCCCAAAGACACACTAATTAAACTGATCCAGAATTTCTTTGTAAACATCTTTCTCATACCGTACAACATTTATACTGTCAAGGTCGTAAAAAATTATAGTTTGAGGTGGATTTTTTAAATATTTATTTATCTCTGTCGCCATATCTAAAAGCTCATCTTTACTTACTGCTTCCAATTTCACTTCGTCTTTTTCCTGGAAATAATAACCAGCTTTAAAACAGGCATGCTTAACCTGCAAACGGTTTGCACTAATAAAAACAAAATTGGAATCATCAGTAAAGTGATCAGCATTTATTTTATTTAATAAACCCACCACCAGTCCATCTCTTAGCTGCTGGCCCCATGCAAATATTGGCAAGGCTACATCTAATGGCAAAGGATAATGTGCCAGTGAAGGATTATACTTTGCAGCAATAGCTTTGTCGTAAATAGAATTTTTATTACCGGCATTTATTTCTCCCATATTGTAATACATCAATGCGCCACGATCAACAGGCGGCACGCCAGTGCGTTCATAATACTTTACCTGGTGCAGGCGTATGGTGGCAGAAATATTTTGCTTTGAAAAATTGCGGTACGTTCGTAAAAAAGAAAAATAAGTGGCTTTGGTGCTCTCCGTCCAGTCACAATCAAATTGCACTTCTGTATTTTTTATTTGCTTCGATTGATTGATCTGTGTTATTAATGAAAGAATATTTTTTGCAAGTGTTAGTAAACTATTACTGTTTATATTTTCAAACACTCTTTTCTTAATATAAATAACTGGAATGGTGTTATAGTTTTTTATTGAATCATTTAATGCAATTGGGGAAATGGGTTTTGCTTCTGATTGTCCGAGTTCTTTATCAACATCAAAATAGCGGACGTACAATTTTTTCACAGTGTTATCACCTAACGTTTTTGTTTCAGTGGCCGATAAAGAGAAATTTGTTTTCCAATAGTAAAATGAAATATTTCCGCCCGGTTTATTCTTGCAGGATAAAAAGAAAAATCCTGTAAGCATTAAGAACAGCCAAACACTTTTCATAAAAAAGGGATCTTATTTCCCATTTGGAAAGATAGAAACAATTCAAATGAAGATAGAATGATTTACGAAGTTACCTTTTATTGCCGGCAGGTCTGTTCCTGTCAAAGCCCCCTCGCCTTTTTCCATTCTGGTGCCCCTGCCCTCCCCGGTGTGTGTGATGTGAAATTGAATATTCAGGCGCTTCGCCAAATTGCTCAGGCAGTTTTTCTTTATGCACTTCTTTACCGAGCAGTTTTTCTATCTGGTGAAATTTGCCTTGCTCTTTTACACTGATAAAAGTGATGGCAGTTCCTTCTGCCGCAGCTCGTGCCGTACGCCCAATGCGGTGTACATAATCTTCTCCATCATGCGGCACATCATAATTTATGACGAGGCCGATGTTATCAATATCAATACCACGGCTTAAGATATCTGTTGCTACCAATACTTTTACACGGCCGCTTTTAAAATACATCAGCACTTCTTCTCTTTTATCCTGCTCCAGGTCGCTGTGTATTTCTTCTACTGCCAGATTGGTTCTTTTCAGTTCCCGGGTTAGTTGTTTTACACTGATCTTGCTGCTGCAAAAAATCAATACCGAATCGAAAGTTTTTTGATGCAGGATATATTTTACCAATGGAATTTTTTGGGTGTCATATACCACATAAGCCAACTGGGTAATTTTTTCGTTGGGCTTGCTGATGGAGATACTTACTTCTGCAGGATGGTGTAAAATTTTTCTTGCCATCTCTCTTATCTTATGCGGCATGGTTGCAGAGAACAATAAATTCTGGCGTTTTGCAGGCAGGGAATTGATGATACGCATGATGTCATCATAAAAACCCATGTCCAGCATTCTGTCTGCTTCATCTAGTACTAAATATTTAAGGCCCTGCAATTTTACATACCCCATGTTGATGTGGGCAATCATTTTTCCAGGTGTGCATACTACTACATCTGCTCCGGCACTTAATGCCTTTTTTTCCTGAATAAAAGCATTGCCATCACCGCCACCATATACTGCGATGGAACTTACTGAGGTGAAATAAGAAAGCCCTTCCATGTGTTGAGCAATTTGTACGGCAAGCTCCCTGGTGGGTACAATAATGAGGGCTGTGATGCTGCTGTGATCAATGGGCGCTGAAATAATATTATTGATTAGCGGCAATAGGAAGGCGGCTGTTTTTCCGGTGCCTGTTTGGGCTGATGCAATGACGTCTTTGCCTTCTAATACGAGGGGTATTACCTGGTCCTGTACGGGTGTTGCGTCTTCGTATCCGGATGCTTCGATACCTTCTAATAAACGGCTGTCGAAGTTAAATTCTGTGAATTTCAAAATGTGTACTGGTGATTAGGTTTATATTTCTTATGTTTTAACAGGGATAAAAGTAATCATAATTTGCCGATACTATTGCCTGCGGCTAAAATTGGAACAGCCGGGAGTTGGTTTGCAAAAAATAGTGAAACGTTTTTCAGACCCGGAACAGGGCTTTTTTTAGAGATGTTTCTGATAATAAAAATTTATGCTGACAGGCACAGATTACACTTTGGCAGATGGATGATAACAAGGTGATACTGAGTGGGCAGATGCCAAATGGGTGCAGTTGCTGCCATGAAACAATGCGGTATAAGAGTGCGACGCAAGGATGCTGCCATAAAAAACAATCGTTGGTATCAAAAAAATTAACCTTGAAAATTTTGAGCAGCTAATAAAAACATAAACGTTGAAAACTTAACAAACAATTGCTAAATAAACTACTACCACAGCACAATATTTGTCGTAGATGAAAGTTATAGGTAGATAATCTTTACCTATTTAATTAAAGGCGCCCGCCTATTTTCTAAATTTTAAACACAATGTGTATGAAAACTGAAACAAAAAACCCCTATCATCATTCTGCTGTAGAGCAGGTTACTAACAACACTACGAGTTGGTTAGGCCACCGTTCCAGAGATAATGAAGATGTAGTAACAGGACAGACTTTTATTGCCCCTTCGGAAGGAGACCTGGAAGCAATTGAAGTTTTTTCGAGTATTGTAACCAGGCCAGGAAAAGTAACTATGACGCTGCACAATTTTGATCCGCAACAAAATAGCTGGGGGCCTGCGTTGGGCTCTGCCAGTGTTGACATCAACAATGCAGAAGCAGGAAAATGGTTAGCCTTTAATATCCCCGGCCAGCACTTAGACAAAGGAAAAGCTTACGGTTTTCGCCTGGGCAGTACCGACACTTATATTGGTGTGGGTGAAGCGGCAGGCAGTCATCAAAAGCCGCCGTTTGGTGCCGGGCAGGAATGGCAGTTTACAAAGGAAGACCAGGCTGGACACAGCTTCTCTTATTTCAGTTTGGCCTTTAAGGTTGGGCTGAGGGCTTAAATTTAAAATAATTTACAGAAATATTTGAACCCATCCTCTTTACAAATTTGTAAAAAGGATGGGTTTTATTTACTTTCCGATACAGAATTTACTAAACACATAATCGAGTACATCTTCATTGGTAACAGTTCCGGTGAGCTCTCCTATTTGCTGCAGGCAAAGTTTGATATCGGGTGCAATTAAATCGGTACTGAGATTTTGCTTCATTCCTGATTTAATTGCATTGAGGTGCAGCGCTATTTTTTGCAAATGCTGTAAATGCCTGCTGTTGGTTACCAGCGTATCTTCTGTATTGATTTCCTGCTGCACCACTTTATTGTACAAAGCATCGGTGAGCATATCAATACCAATTTTATTTTTCGCTGAAATATAAATGTATTGTGCATTCTTTTCTGCTACTGCCTGTTCATCAATTTTATTTACTACTACCAAATGATTTTTATGCTGCACTGATTCCAACAGTTCGTTATTTTCTGCCACTTTATTTTTATCCGTCAGCAGCAATACAATATCTGCCTGCTCAATTTTTTCTTTTGATTTTGCAATACCAATTTGTTCTATCTCATCCTGTGTGTGGCTGCGGATGCCGGCTGTATCCATAAAATGAAATAACACTCCCCTGATATTTATGGTTTCTTCCACTGTATCCCTTGTAGTGCCGGCAATAGCGCTTACAATTGCTCTTTCATCATTCAGTAATGTGTTGAGTAAAGTGCTTTTGCCTGTATTTGGTTTGCCTACTATTGCTACTTTTATCCCGTTGGCTACCACATTTCCCAGCCGGAAAGAATTGATTAAAGAGTTGATTTTTATAGTGGCTTCATCTAACAGTTCATTGAATTTTTCCCGGTCGGCAAATGCTACATCTTCTTCTGCAAAGTCAAGCTCCAGTTCCATGAGTGCACTAAATTCAATTAGCTTTTCCCGGATGGCAATCAAATCATTTTTAAACCCTCCTTTGAGATTGTGTAATGCTGCCTGCTGCTGTGCCGAGGTATTGCTGGCAATAAGATCAGCCACTGATTCAGCCTGTGTAAGATCAAGCTTGCCATGCAGAAAAGCCCGTTGTGTAAACTCACCTGCCTTAGCAAGCCTGGCACCCTTGCATATGCAGGCAGTTATGATCTGTTGTAAAATAGTGTGGCTTCCATGACAACTGATCTCCACTACATCTTCTCCTGTGTAGCTCTTAGGATTTTTGAATAATGAAACTACTACTTCATCTAATGGTATTCCAGCTTCAGAGAGCATGCCCACATGCAATGTATGTGATTTTTGCAGGGATAAATCTTTTGATAAAAACAATTGATTGGTAATACTAATTGCATTGCTGCCACTTAACCTTATCACTCCAATAGCGCCAATACCCTGCGGTGTTGCTATTGCAACAATCGTATCGTCCCAGCCGAAAAGCTTTGTAAACATGCGGCAAATATACATCCCATCTACAAAAGAGAATTCTCAATAAACAACTACTCCAGCATTTTATTTGTTTCTGCAACTGAGAGTTCATCAATATAATACCGCTGAACATTGTTGATGGTTACTTCATCAACCATGTCAACAAAATTTTTAAAGGAAGAACCTGCAGATGGTTTAATGATCAGCACAAACTGATCTCTGGAACCTCTCACCTGTTCCACCATTTTCTTTTTATCCTGTATTATTTGTCTGATCCCTTCATAGTTTGTTGTATGAATTTGGGTATTGATTAGATTGCCTTCATAATAGCGAATTAGATTGTTGGTGAAAAGAACTGCTGTCAATGCACAGGAGTTACATATTTCATCCGACGGTTCCGATTTGTCATAAGGCATATTCACCTTCATGGCTGTTGGCTTTGCCATGGTGCTGGTAAACACAAAAAAAGTGATGAGTAAAAAACCAAGATCAACCATTGGTGTAAGGTCTACCCGGGTACTTTTTTTTACAAATTTTTTTGAGGAATTACTTTTTTGCTGTTGTGAGTTTTCTATCACTGCCATAAAATTATTTTTAACTAAGAGCATTCTTCACAAAAATTCCATAAGTATAAAAATAAAAATCCCCTCCAAAAAATTGAAGGGGATATATTTTTAATCAAAAGAATTGAGTGTTTATTGTTCTTCTACTACAAAAGTAATTGGCTGCCTGCGGTAAGCATTTACGTTACGGCCATTTTGCAGAGCTGGTTTCCATTTGGGACCACTCTTTATACATTTGATTGCCTTGTCTTCCATTCCATATCCATATTTAGACTCGGCCTGGACATCACTGATACTACCATCTTTGCTCACAATAAACCTTACAATTACCTGGTATTTTCCCGGTGGTGCACCTTCGTCAGCTGGATTAAATCCTTCCAGGCTTTTTTGTACATACCTTGTCCAGGCTGCATTACCGCCAGGGAACTCGGCTTCATTTTCAACCTTTGCAAATACGTAGTCATCTGCTTCCTGCTTCGGTGCCTCTATTACTCCGGAACCTTTATCTTCTATAGGAGCCTGTACAATTTGGTTGGTATTATCGCTTTCCACTGTCTTGTTACTGATAACCTGGTCTTCAATCTTTTCAATTTTCTCATCAGGCTTCACTTCTTCATCTTTTACAATTTTAGGAGGTGTAAATTGTATCTGCTTTATTTCAGGTGGTGGCGGTGGTGCAGGCGGCGGTGGAGGTGGCGGTGGAGGTGGCGGTGCATCCTGCTTTATCTCAGCCAGCTGGGTTTCTTCTACTTTAAATTTTTCATCCCCACTTTTTTTAAATACGCTGGCGAATACCGTTCCTAAAAAAATCAACAGCGCAAAAGCTGCAGTAATGATCAGTGCCTTTGTAAGGCGGCTGTTATAGCTTTTACGTAAATCGTATGCTCCATACTGTTTATTTTTCCCATCGAAAATAATATCGAGTATGTCAGCATTTAAAATTTTGTTTGTTTCCATTTTATTCTCTTTATAAGTTAGATGCAATTTTGATTCATTTGCATAAACCGTATATTATTTAATCCCATTCACTTCTTCCGTTTTCTGAATCAGCATTGCTTCTGTCGCAGAAATATCTACTTCAGCATAGTGACCTGCAGGTATTCCGTTGATGGACATTTCATCAATGATATCAATGGCATTTTTAAACTTGCTTTCCTTATCTGCTTTGATAATGTACATCAAATCACTTTTGTCTTTATCGCCATCGGGAACAGAATTACGCTTATCCAAAATGATTTGGCGGACATCTTTGAAATTGGTGCTTTTAAAATTAGCAGATGCATTTTCTGCTGTGAGTGAACCGAAGTAATAGTATATCTGGTCCTTTTTACCCAACAGGATAGTCATTACAGCACTCTCTTTTACTTTTAACTGATTATCGGTATTGTCATCCTTGGGTTCATTCATCGTCATAGCCGTGGGTTTACTCATGGTTGTAGTAAACACAAAGAATGTAATCAGGAGGAAACCCAAATCCACCATTGGGGTCAAGTCAACCCTGGTAGACATTTTTTTTGGCTTTTTGACGCCAGGACCTTTTTTATGCCCGCCCCCCGACGAGGTATCCATTTCTGCCATGTGAAAATATTTTTAATTGATAAAAATTATTACTTTACCTGCATTATTTTTTTTCCCTGTTCTTCTTATATAATTCAGACCCTACAGGTGCACTTTCAGAATTGGTAACAATTTTGAATTTGTACAAACTGTTTTTTTTGAGAGCAAATTTTATATTCTTAAACTCGGGGTACAATGCATCGTTATCACCCTTCACCAAAATGATTTTTTCAAGATCTTTTTGGCTGCCGCCGGCGTAGGCGTTGGAGATACTCCTGTACCAGTCAACCAGTTCATTTTTTGTACTGTCCATAATGGGAATACCAGGCATTTTATCTGGAGGCAGTGGTGTTTGCATTGCCAACATAGACTTAATAGAACCTAGGGGTACACCAATAAAAGGTTGCTTATATAATTTACTTAATTCATCAGGCGTAAGGCCAAGTCCTTTTACAGTGTTGATGTCATTCAAAACCGCTTTCTTTTTGGTTTCATCACCCAGCATTAAAAAAACTTTTCCATCTTTTGTAAGCGTAGTTAAAATTGATTTTTCCGCAGCAGCTTCTGATGAAACTGAAGTAGGAGGTGCAACGGTAACAGCCTCAGGTGGCTTTTGCTTGGTGGCCAAAATAAAGAAAGACAATAATAAGAAGGCAACATCACACATTGCCGTCATGTCAATATTTGTACTCTTACGAGGTAATTTCGCTCTTCCCATAATGGTTTATTATTTACAGTATAGATTCAATATTGCTTCAAATCCATACAAGGATCAAAATTATTTATACAAGGAAGCAAAGCTTTGTGTTAATGTAAAGCCGCTTTCATCAATACCATAAGTGATACCATCAATTTTGGTGGTAAAGATGTTGTAGAAAATGATAGCAAATGCGGAAGTACCGATACCTAAGGCGGTATTATACAAGGCCTCAGAAATACCGACAGACAGCTTGCTTGCTGCATCTCCACCACCTTCGCCTTCACCCAATGCAGAGAAAGATCGGATCATACCCAATACTGTACCTAACAGACCCAAAAGGGTTGCTACCGATGCAATGGTTGATAAGAATACAAGATTCTTTTCAAGCATTGGCAATTCAAGAGCAGTAGCTTCTTCTACTTCTTTTTGTATGGCCATTACCTTTTGTTCGGTTGACAATTCACCATTGCTGATCATCTCTTTGTATTTGTGCAGACCAGCTTTCATTACATTACCCACACATCCTTTTTGTTTATCGCAGGCACTGATTGCTGCGTCAACATTTTTATTTGCCAGTTCATACTGCACTTTGCGGATGAAATCTGCATTATTGCCGGTACCTGTTGCTTTTGAAATGGTTAAAAATCTTTCAATAACAAAAGTGAGCATTGTTAAAAAAGTTCCAATCAAAATTGGTACAATGATACCTCCCAGGTACATTTTATTAAGTGCATTCTTAGGCCCGTCATGTGTTGGCCAGAAAAAACCGTCCGATCCTGGTTTTGTAAAACCAGATGGGTTCCCTAACATAAACCTCCAGATTAAATAGCCGGCAATTATACAAATTACCGGTGCCAGCAATGATATTGCATTACTTGATTTTTTGGGCTGTACTACTGATGATGCTTTTACAGTTGCAGTTGATTTTGTTTCTGCCATGACGTTCAATTTTTTTTTGTGAGTAAAAATTTAAAGCGGTTTCGTTAAAACTTTGGATTAATAATCCTGAGAAAAAGATGTATTGCAACATTAAACCAATCGTTATTAAATTTATTGTTGGGTCACAAGTTAATAAATAAATTGAATGAAACAAACGACGTTGTTTTTTTTTTGATTTTTTTTTCAGCGGCAGTTTATTTTGATTTTTTTCAAAAAATCAATTGCAGCAAACGGTTGTTGTTATTCATATCGCAAAGCAACTATAGGATCCAGCTTGGCTGCTTTGTAAGCAGGATAAAGCCCGGCAAGTAAACCTACTAAAGAACAAACTATTACGCCTGTAATCACCCATGCCCAGGGCACAACAAAACCTGTTTTGAGCAACAGGGCAACAATATTTCCAAACAGGATACCTGCCACAATGCCTACTATTGCCCCCATTAAACTTATTAATATTGACTCCCAAAGAAACTGTGCCCTTATCTCAGCAGCCTTGCCCCCAAGTGATTTTATCAATCCTATTTCTTTGGTTCGTTCATTTACTGCCACCAGCATAATATTCATCAGCCCGATAGCAGCGCCTATCAACGTTATTAGCGCTATGGCCATGGTAGCATATTGCAGAAAGCCCAGGTTTTTCATCAGCGATTGGGCTATGCTGTCACTTTTATCTACATAAAAATTATCGTCTTCTTTTACATCCAATTTTCTAACCGGCCTGAAAGTTCCCTTTGCTTCACCAATGGCCACGTCCATCAACTTCATATCATTTACCATTACAGCAATGTTGTACGATTTATTTTCGGTGCCGTAAATCCTGCGGATATTATTATAGGTTGTTATTATCACTTTGTCGGCATTCATAAAAGCACTGCTGCCTTTATCTTTCAATATCCCAATCACCCGGTATTTATTATTGGCTACCGTAATGATCCTGTCAATTGCTTTGCTGGTATTTTCTCCATACAATTTTTCAGCAATGGCATTTCCCATAACACAAACACTGCTGCCGCTTTCTACATCTGCATCAGTAAAATTTCTGCCATAAGACATTTCGTATCCATTTAGTGCCAGGTAGTTTTCATCGCCGCCAATCACCCTTACATCGGGGTTTGTTTTTTTATTGTTTGTGTTTACAATAATGCCGCCGGGTCCCGGCAAAGCAATGCCCACTACAGCAGGAAAAATATACCGTTTCTTAAATGCCCTTGCTTCATCAAATGATATGATTTTACCTTCGCTGGAAGCTTTTGACTGTAAAGAATTGCGGCTTACCTTTTTTGTTTCACCCCTGTTGCCGCCACCGCCAAAGCGGATGTTACGCTCTTTGAACCGTAAACTAAAAGCATTGGCACCCATGGTGGAAAAACTTTTGGTAAGGCTTTGATTAACGGCTTCAACAGCAGTGATGATGGCTATCAACGCCATGATGCCCAATGCGATGATTACCACAGTAATGGCTGTACGCAAACGGTTACTCTTGATGGTATTGTATGATAATAAAATGGAGTCCCTTGTTTTCATCCGATTGTAATTCAGCTTAAAGTTAGCAGGTAAAATTATTTGACCTGTAAATTATTTACAAGCGGCGAAAAATAATCCGGAGAAAATGAAAATACAAACTATTGATGGCTTATATATTCATCAATCAGGAATGCAGCAAGTCTGTAATAAGTGTCGGGAAAATACCTAATGCAATGATGAGTGCCGCAGTGATGATAAGCAATGTTTTAAAAGTGGGTGAAATATCCTGGTCACTCACAACGGTATCATTGCTTTCTTTAAAAAACATTGCCTGTATTATCTTGAAATAATAATAGGCACTAATGGCTGCACACAACACAGCAAAAATTACCAGCCAGTGTTGCTGGCCATTTTTCAAAGCTGCTACAAGCATATAAAATTTGCTTTGAAAGCCTGCTGTTAAAGGGATACCGGTAAGTGATAATAAAAATACAGTTGCCGTAATGGCTAATACCGGCTGTTGCTTTGCCAGCCCATTAAACCCGTCAATGGTATAGTCATTCATTTTTATTAGAATGGCAAAGATACCGATGGTAGCTAAACTGTAAGCTGCTGCATATAAAATCAGGCCATCTTTGGCCATGTTATTCAAAGCAAATATTGCCAGCAGCATAAATCCTGCCTGGGCAATACTGGAATAGGCCAGCATTCTTTTTACACTTTGCTGAAATACGGCCGTAAGGTTGCCAATCAATAAAGTGGCAGCTGTAATCACTGCTATCAATCCCTGCCATTGGCTTTGCACATTTCCAAAAGCATTTTCAAACAACCGGATAAAAGCAATGAAGCCGGCGGCTTTTACAATGGTGGCCATAAAGGAAGTGAATACCGTTGGTGAACCATCATAAACATCCGGCGTCCAGAAATGAAATGGTGCAGCAGATACTTTAAAAGACATGGAGATGAGTAAGAATACTAAACCAACTGCAATGAATACTGGCATTTTTCCCTCGCCAAGGCCTATGTTATTAATAAAGAAAGATCCATTTGTATTTCCGCCATAAATAAATGCAATTCCCATCAGCATAATACCGGTGGAAAATGCACCCATTAAAAAATATTTCAGTGCCGCTTCGTTGCTTTTCAAATTCCGCTTGTCGCTGCCCGTTAGTATGTATAAAGGAATCGACATTATCTCGATACCCAGGAACAGGGTAAGTAATGTATTGAAAGTGGCAGCAATGCTGACACCACACAACACAAAGAATAATAAAGCAAAATATTCCGATACATTTTCCCCTACTTTTTCAATGTCCCTTCCACTTAATAAAAAGAATAATAAAGTGCAGCTTAATGCGATGCTGATAAAAGTTAAATTGAATTTATCAAAATGCAGCATGTCTTTCACATCCACATCAAACAGTGGCTGCAGGGTTATCAGCTCTTGGCAGTTGGCAATAAGTATGAGCACCAGGCCTGCAACAGCCCAATACAAAGGCGTGCTTTTTCTTTTGAAAAAAACACCACCAAACATCATTACCACCCCCCATATTGCTGTTAAAATAATTGCATTCATATCCCAATTCCCAAAAGGGAAATTAATTTTAATTTACTTAAATCTTGTTAGTATTGCCAAAACGGTATCTTTTGTTAATTCGAAAAAAGGCTGAGGATACAACCCCACTAAAAATATTGTCACCAGCACCACACTCAATATTAATTTTTCGTGTAATGAAATTTCTTTGATGGATGCTGTTAAAGTATTCTCTTCTCCGTAAAAAACTTTTTGCACCATATTTAAAGTATATACTGCTGCAAGGATGATGCTTAATCCTGCCACTGCAGTGTACCACACATTAAATTTATACAGTCCACTAAACATCATGAACTCTCCAATGAAAGCATTCGTTAAAGGCAAAGCAATATTGGCAAATGCAATCACCACCAGCATGATGGTCAGCACCGGTGCTTTGTGTGCAATGCCACCCAACTGCGATATTTTTCTTACGCCCAATTGTTTCTCTATCAATTCAATTACAATCCACAAACCGATAATATTGATACCATGATTAAACATTTGAATCATCACGCCTTCCAGTGCAATTTGTTTGGTGGTAAAAATAGCAGCACACATCAGCCCGATATGAGCAATGGAAGAATATGCTGCCAGCCTTTTCAAATCGTCTTGCTTTAATGCAATCAAACTTGCGTAGATGATACCGACAACGGATAGCCCAATAACTACATTATCAAATTTTACAACCGCCTGCGGAAACATCGGCAGCAGCCACCGGATCAATCCAAACAACCCCATCTTCACCATCACCCCACTCAACACCATCGTAACAGCAGTGGGTGATTGTTCGTAAGTATCCGGCTGCCAGGTATGAAAAGGAAAGATCGGCATCTTAATAGCGAAGGCAATAAAGAATAACCAGAACAACCAGTTTTGCTGGGCAGGACTAAGCAACACGGAATGAAATGCAGACATTGCAAAACTATGATCAGAGAGCGGCGTGGCGGCTGTATGCAAATAGGTATAGATGATGCCTACCAGCATTAATAAAGAACCGGCAAAAGTGTAAATGAAAAATTTGAAAGTAGCCGGTATTCTTTTTTCTCCGCCCCAGCGGCTGCATAAAAAATACACCGGTATTAATGCAAGCTCCCAGAAGAAATAAAACAGCAATGCATCTGTTGCAAGAAATACCCCCATCAAACCTGCCTGCGACAATAACATCAGCGCAAAAAAACTATTGGCATTTTTATAAGAGTTTTTATAAGTAGCAACAAAAATAATGGGGAAAGAAACAGCAGTCAATAATGTGAGCAACCTGCCCACACCATCAAAAGAAACAGAAAAACTGGCACCCATCTCTTTCAGCCATTCATAATTAAATGACAGCCCACTCAGGTCTTTATTTTTACTGTACACTAAACTCAACAATGAAATACCCAACGTAATAATGGTAGCCAGTAAACTCCATGCTTTAGCACCAGACTCCTTCTTTATAAAAAAAGTAACCAGCCCCGCTATCAGCGGAACAAAAATTAATAAGTGAGGTATTGTAATAGAATTACCGAACATTAAAATATATTTTACAAAAACAACTGAATAATAAATAATACTAAAATGCCCACTACCATCAGCAACACATAAGTACCCACCTGCCCACTTTGCAGCAACCGTATTTGCCTGCTGCCATAATTAACGGCCTTGCCTACCCCATTAACCATACCATCAATTCCTTTTCTCTCAATAATATTATTGAAAAAAGCAGCAATTGATTGAAAAGGTTTTACAATCACTGCGTCATACAATTCATCTACATACCATTTATTGGCCAATATTTTTCCTACCCCTGTTTCTTCTTTGTCTGTCTTTTCGTATTTGCTGAATTTGTTCCAGGCAAATAATAAAGCAGCCAAAGCACCCACAACTGATATGGCCATCAGCATAATTTCTTTTAAATGCGTTAAAGGCTCGTGAGAATTATTTTCTTTTGCCAATTCATTGCTGTTGGCAAAGATGGGTTCTAAAAATGCTTCTAATCTATGACCCCCATGCATGAATACTTCGGGTACCCCAATCCATCCGCCAACTACCGCCAGTATTGCCAGCGCTATCAAAGGAAAAGTAATGGCAGCAGGGCTTTCATGCAGATGATGTTCCTGCTCATGTGTGCCACGGAATTTTCCAAGAAAAGTCATTGCATACAAACGGAACATATAAAAAGCTGTCATCAATGCACCTGCTACACCAATGCCCCAGTACAAAGGATTTTGCTTGAATGCTTCGGCTAATATTTCATCTTTACTAAAGAAACCGGAAAACGGTGGCATACCTGCAATGGCCAAACAACCCAACAGGAAAGTGATGTGGGTGATGCTCATATATTTCTTTAAGCCACCCATGTTACGCATGTCCTGCTCGCCACCCATTGCATGTATTACACTGCCTGCACCAAGAAATAACAATGCTTTAAAGAACGCATGTGTCATAACATGAAACACCGCACCTGTGTAAGCACCAACACCCAGCCCCAAAAACATATAACCCAACTGGCTAACGGTAGAGTATGCAAGCACTTTTTTAATATCGTTTTGCCTGAGTGCAATGGTAGCAGCCAGAATAGCTGTAGCCAAACCAACAACAGCCACTACAGTTTGTGTAACCGGTGCCATGGTAAATAAAATATTGCTCCTTGCTATCATGTAAATACCTGCGGTCACCATCGTGGCAGCATGTATCAGAGCACTCACTGGTGTAGGACCAGCCATTGCATCCGGCAGCCAAGTGTACAAAGGTATCTGTGCACTTTTACCGGTGGCACCTACAAATAATAATAGTGTGATTCCGGTCACATCAAATAAGCCTAATTGAGCAGCATTTTTAAATACGGTGTGATAATCGGCAGTGCCTAATTTATTGAGCAACCAAAATACCGCCAATAAAAAACCAAGGTCGCCAATGCGGTTCATGATGAATGCTTTCTTAGCTGCATCATTGTAATTATTGTTTTTAAACCAAAAGCCAATCAGTAAATAAGAACACAATCCCACACCTTCCCAGCCAATGAACATAATAATATAATTTCCACCCATCACCAGCAGCAGCATGGAGAAAACGAACAGGTTGAGGTAAGAAAAATATTTTGCAAAGTCTTTACTTTCTTCTTCATGCATATAAGAAGTAGAGTACACATGAATGAGAAAACCGACACCTGTAATGATCAAAAGAAATAAAGAAGAGAGTTGATCAATCTGAAAATCGAAACCAATTTTTAAAGAACCGGTATTGATAAAATCGTAGTAATGGGCTAGATGTGTATTGCCATTTTTTACCTGGAGAAAAACCCATATGCTTAAAATAAAGGAACCTAAAATAACGCCACTGCCAATGATGCCACTCAGTGATTTAGATAAATTTTTTCTTCCCAATCCATTGATCAAAAAACCGATCAACGGCAAAAAAGGAATTAACCAAACTATTTGTAAAACGTTGTTCATAAGCCCCAGTCTGCGCTGTTAGCGGAGAATTTTAGTTTTAAATTATTTCAAAAAAATATTGCTTTTATCACCTTTATTTAAAAGGGCAGAGTATTAATTCTTCAACCTGTTTAAAAAATTCACATCCACCGAATGTGTATTCCTGTAAATCATCACTATGATTGCCAGGCCCACACTTACTTCTGCCGCTGCCACTACCATGATGAAGAAAACAAATACCTGTGCTTCACTTGCCAGCTTTGGAAAATTAAGTCCCAGTGCAAGGTTGTGCATTTTTGAAAATGCCACCAGCAACAGGTTGGCTGCATTCAGCATCAGCTCCACACACATAAAAATAATGATGGCATTGCGGCGGGTTAATACCCCCACCACGCCAATGCAGAACAAAGCCACTGATAAAAAAATATAATAATTTACAGGCATAATCAATTTATAGTTTTACATACAGCCCTACTCCAATTGTACTGGATGCAGGTTGTATTGATAAAATATCTTTTATTTTTTTAGTTACCGCTCCATTAAAAATATCCACTGCTTTGTAAGCCGCAGCCTTGGTTAAAAATTTTGTAAGCAAGCCGGTTCCAATTGCAATAACACCGGTGGTGATTGCAGCCTGGTAATCTTTGGTAGCAGCAGCTTTGTCCAAAGAACGAATGGTGCCATACAGGGCAAATGCACTGCCGGCAGCGGCTGTTATCCGGTAAATTGTTCTTCCGGTTTTAAAAGTGTTGAACAATTTAGTGGCCTGCGAAATATTTTTTACATTGAAAATTTCACCTACTTTACTGATTGACTTAATCGGTGAGTTGCCCAAAGAAAATTTAGGAGCAAAGCCTTTTTTTACATTCAGTGCTTTACCAAGCAGGTCGTCAATGTTGAATATTTTGTTGATATCAATCTGTGCAGATGCGGTGCAATTGATAAATCCAAATACGATAAGCAATACAATAATTTTTCTCATTATACCTGTCCGGTGGTTTTAATTGATTCTTTTTTTGATATTACTACAGCACCAATCATGGCACTTAAGAACAGCACACTGCTGATTTCAAAAGGAAAAACATAATCGGTAAACAATACTCTGCCTAAATTATTTATCAGGCCCACATCACCATCTTTCATTTGTACTAACTGTTTACCCATATCCGCTTTCCTCAACGCTGCAACTATCAGCAGCAGCAGGCTGCAACCTGCAACAATGCCGGCGTACAGCAGATATTTACTTTTTTGCGGCGGTTCACTTTCAGCATTCAGATTCATCAGCATCACCACAAATAAAAACAACACCATGATAGCGCCTGCGTAAACAATAATATTTACAATGGCTAAAAATTGTGCATTCAATAAAATATAATGGCCGGAGATGGCAAAGAAAGTTATGATAAGATATAAAATACTGTGTACCGGATTTTTGCTGGCCACCACCATTAAAGCACCGCCGATTGCCAGCACACTTAAAAACCAAAATAAAATTTCTGTTACACCCATTTTTAATTACGAATTACGAATAAAGAATTTCGAATAAAGAGCCTTTAATGTTTAATGGTAACCCTTCCGCCTTTTGCTTTAGCATACGCTTCCGGTTCGGTAACGGGATGCGGTATCAGCAAATCGGGTTTCCCATAAATAAAACCTTTGCGCTGAAAATTGGCCGGTGCAAAAGTTTCACTTAAATAAATTGCATCCTTCGGGCAGGCTTCTTCACACAAACCACAAAAAATGCAACGCAGCATATTAATCTCGTATTTAGCTGCATACTTTTCTTCCCGGTATAAATTTTCTTCGCCGGGTTGTCTTTCTGCCGCTTCCATTGTAATGGCTTCTGCAGGACAGGCCACTGCACACAAACCACAAGCAGTGCAGTTTTCACGTCCTTCTTCATCCCTGTTTAAAATATGCAGCCCCCTGAAAACCGGGCTGAATGGCCTTGTCTTTTCCGGGTAATTAATGGTTGGCCTTTTCTTAAACATGTGCCCAAAAGTAATCGCCATGCCTTTAAAAATGGCCGGCAGGTAAGCCCTCTCCAGCAAACTCATTGGCCGACGGTCTACTGCTTTGGATTTATTGGTAAGTGGTTGCATTTATAATTATTTTCTAAAAATATTTTTATTGACTTAGCTTTTGTGCTGCTATTTTACATCGTTGTGTCACTCCCTTGTACCGCATCTCAATATTGAGCCACCACAACATTCATTCTTCTAACTAACTGCATTATTAAATATCCTTTATTAGTTTGTGCAAATATATTTTTATTGATTTAAAAATGCCAGTTATTTTGTTGTAATAAAACCAGTGCACCTGTTAACAACATATTGAACAAAGCCAATGGTATCAAAATCTTCCACCCAAGGTTCATCAACTGATCATAACGAAACCTTGGAATCGTCCATCTTACCCACATAAACAGGAACAGGAAGAAAACTGCTTTTGCTAAAAAAGAAAATGTGTGGAGCAGCGCCATCCAGTTTACACCAATGCTCTGAGACAGATGAGCATCATTTACAAATGGAATATCATAACCACCAAAAAACAAACTCACCATCACCGAACTGCTGATGAACATATTGATGTATTCAGCAAAAAGAAAAAATCCCAATTTCATAGAAGAGTATTCTGTGTGGTAGCCACCAATCAATTCATTTTCTGCTTCGGGCAAATCAAACGGTGTACGGTTACATTCTGCAAACACACAGATCAAAAATATCATGAACCCCAGTGGCTGTTTAAACACATTCCAGGCATACCAATGTTCGCTGTTTACCTGGTATTCCACCATCGTCTTCAGGCTCAGCGTACCCGTTATCATCAGCAAAGCGATCAGGGCAATACCCATCGCCAGTTCGTAACTGATGATTTGTGAAGCAGCTCTTAAACCTCCCATCAAAGAAAATTTATTGTTGCTTGCCCAGCTGCCAATCATGATGCCATACACCCCCATACTCACCACTCCAAATACATACAAAATACCAACATTGATATCTGCTATTTGCAAAGAAATATCCCTGTTAAAAAAATGCACTTTATCTCCCCATGGAATTACTGCACCCGTCATCATAGCTGTTAACATGGCTAAACAGGGACCAAGAATAAATAAAAATTTGGAAGACAAATTCGGAATGATTTCTTCCTTAAAAAATAATTTCAACCCATCAGCCAAAGGCTGCAACAAGCCGAAAGGCCCAGCTCTGTTGGGTCCACGCCTGTCCTGCATAATAGCCGCCACCTTGCGTTCGCCAAAAGTGGCATACATGGCAATCACCAATGATGACATCACCACTACTACAATAAGTACCAGTTTTTCAATTATTAAAGCAATGTCTATTTGTAAAAGCATAATCAGTCAGTACAATATATAAATGATAAAAGCTGTTTATTTTTTTTCGAAAACGGCAGCATCTGCAGGCCCGTTTATTTCACTCAAATGAACGGTTGGTTTGTTCACCTCACTCTCATCATGGATATTCATCAGCAGCCTTGGCGCTCTTCCTCCCATCACTTCTTTGATTGTTTCTTTTGGCATTACCAGTCCTGGGTATTTGCCTTGTGAAATAACAGAGTGCCTGCTAATTTTTGTGAGGCCTTCGATTTCCCAATCGCTTGTTTTCTTTTTATCAAAACGGCAGGTATTGCAGATCCAGCCGGGCTTTCCATCATAGCTCTGCACTTCTCCCCATTCATCTTTACGGGCTGTTACCCTGAACACTTCTTCGCCCCTTAACCACAAAGTTGTTTTACCACAACAGCCGGGTGTTTCACAATTTCTGTGAGCATCTACCGGCTTGGTAAACCACACCCTGTTTTTAAACCGGAATGTTTTATCTGTCAATGCACCCACCGGGCACACATCAATCATGTTGCCGCTAAATTCGTTATCAATTGCTTTGGAAATGTAAGTTGATATTTCTGCATGTTCGCCCCTGTCAAGAATTCCATGAACTCTTTTTTCTGTCAACTGATCAGCCACATAAGTACAGCGGTAGCAGAGTATGCAACGTGTCATGTGCAACTGAATGTAGGGGCCAATATCTTCCTTTTCAAATGTGCGTCTTTTAAATTCGTACCGGGTGCCTTCTTTACCATGCTCATAACCCAGGTCCTGCAAATGACATTCACCTGCCTGATCGCAAATAGGGCAATCCAGTGGATGGTTCAGCAATAAAAATTCCACCACACCTGCTCTTGCATCTTTTACTTTATCGCTGGTAATATTTTTTACAACCATGCCATCCATTACTGTTGTTCTGCAGGAGGCAACCAGTTTTGGCATTGGCCTTGGATCGGCAGTAGAACCTGCTGCTACTTCCACCAAACAGGTACGGCATTTACCGCCACTGCCCTGCAGCTTGCTGTAGTAGCACATTGCAGGCGGAGCCACCTCGCCACCAATTTGACGGGCAGCATTTAATATAGTAGTACCCGGTGCAACATCCAGGGAGATATTGTCGATGGTTACTTTAAAGGTTTTTATTTCTTCTGCCATATTTTATTTTCTTAACCACCAGATTGCAAAATCGCCACGAAGAATTTTTGCGATGCTTGCGCCTTAGTGTCTTTGCGGTTAATTATTTTACGCCGTTACCGGTACATGAATCGGATCTGCATAATGCGCCAATCCAAAATTTCTCAATAAACAGGCATTTGGATTTGTTACATGCCATTCAAACTCATCCCTGAAATGCCTGATGGCAGCGGCTATTGGCCATGCTGCTGCATCTCCCAAAGGACAAATCGTATTGCCTTCAATCTTCCGCTGAATATCCCACAACAAATCAATGTCTTTCATTTCTCCTTTGCCACTGTCAATTTTTTTCAATATCCTTTCCATCCAGCCGGTGCCTTCACGGCAGGGGCTGCATTGTCCGCAACTTTCGTGGCGATAAAACCTTGCCAGCGTCATGGTATTTTTTACCACACACTGGTCTTCATCTAAAATAATAAATCCGCCGCTGCCCATCATACTGCCTGTAGCAAATCCGCCATCGCTCAGGCTTTCGTAGTTCATCAGGCGCTTCTCTCCTTTTGCTGTTGTCAATAATAAATTGGCCGGCAAAATGGGAACTGATGAACCACCGGGAATACAGGCTTTTAATCTTTTTCCATTCGGGATGCCACCACAATATTCATCACTGTAAATAAAATCTTCTACAGAAATGGTCATGTCAATTTCATAAATACCCGGCTTATTGATATTGCCGCAGGCTGAAATTAATTTCGTTCCTGTTGACTTGCCTACACCAATCTTTGCATATTCTTCTCCACCATCATTCAGGATGGGTACGACTGCTGCTAATGTTTCTACATTATTCACCACCGTTGGACAATCCCACAAACCCTTGATGGCAGGGAATGGCGGCTTGATACGTGGGTTACCTCTTTTGCCTTCAAGGCTTTCGATCAATGCAGTTTCTTCTCCGCAGATATAAGCACCGGCACCACGCTGTACATACATCTCACAATCAAATCCGCTGCCCTGTATATTTTTTCCCAGCCAACCATTTTGTTTTGCT
>JANMJU010000033.1:0-20428 GCA_031371545.1 Chitinophagaceae bacterium | reverse complement strand
ATTAAAATCAGAAAAGGAGATGGAACGTTTATGTATTTATCCAAAAGACATTCAGGTTGTAACCGGAAAGAGTGAAAGGTACGGTCGTAACCTGATTAAGAAAATCAAGCAACAGTTCTCCAAAGAAGAACATCAGCTTGTAACTATTGAGGAGTTTTGCCTTTACATGGGATTATGTTCTAATTCTGTGAAGAGGTTACTTCTTAATTAGTTTTTTGGTTTAACCTACTTTTTTTGAAAAAAAAGTAGGGCAAAAAAACCGCCCCCTGACTTTGTTAGCTGTTAAGGGGGTAAGGTTAGAAACCTGCGAGGGAGTATAAATACAATGACTACGCTACTCTTATCTTCCTGGGCAATACAGCAGGTTGCAGCATCTGAACCGGTATAACAGCCTTTAACTCATATATTTTCCTGAATCTTTCTAATAAATGGTTTGAAAACTGTCCTGTGGGGGTCACCAAAGCTTCACAGAAATGTGGGGCTTTTTTATTTATAAAAACTGATTTAAAACTAGCTGGATAGTTTCTTCGGCATCTTCACCTGCACATCCGACCCTTTTGCAAGAAATATAGAAACTGGATTAACATTTTGTATAAAAGGAACAAAGGATGCGCCGTAAAGTTTTTCAACATCACAATCGAGTTTATATGCAGTAACCGGGTACACCTGCCAGCGGGGATGTTGTAACGAATACTCAATAGTAGTATTGCTGTTTAATTTATTATAGCCATAGTAATGTTCAAAAATAAATTCTTCTTCAGAGCCTGGTAAAATATCCTGTAAAACCGGATTGGCTTTTATCCACATCAAATTCCAATCCTGATTTTTCTTTTTCCAGTTGTAAGTTACCTGCAGTTCATTGTTATTATCAGTGATGGAATGATTCATTTTAGCAGTACTGTAATGTTCATTGTAAAATAAATTGGCTATGCCGGCTACTAAAAACTGTGGCACTATTTCTGAAATAAAACCAACGCCCCTTTTCCATTCCCTACCATCGAAATATTTGATATAGTAACGCAGGTTCACTTCTTCAAAATTTATAAAGCCCGGCCATTTTATGCCCATTACGTTGGTATTGTTAAATAAAAAACCAACCACACTCACAATTGCTTTTCCATTAAATAAATCTATTTCAGTGTAGGGCGGCAAATGCGGTTTTAATACTGCAGCATCCACTTCATAATTAAACATGGCCAGGTATTCCCAGCGGGCAGACAAAAATATTTTTGATGACATACTAACTGATTTTATCAGGTTTAATTCCCGGTTTTGCGTACTGATACCTATCTATAAGCCGGGTGGCATAATAACCATCAACACCATTACTGCAAATAGAAGCTGCATTATCCAGTTGCAGAAAACCATCTTCAAGCAAAATATGGTCGGGTAATTGTACCGATATTATCTGGCCAATTACAAGATAGGTATCATTTAATTTTATTGGAATAATTTCCTGTAATGATAAAGCGTATTTTATATGGCTTTCTTTTACAAAAGGTGCAATAATATCAGGTATAAATTCAGGTGTTAAGCCCACTTCATTAAATTCACTTACCTCGGGTGGGTATTTAGCGCTGGTTTGATGTGCCTGTTCTAAAAATGAATGATGAATATGATTGATGGTATAATAGCCTGATGCTTTAATATTGGCTAATGTATGTGGTGCTGCTTTAACCGGGCGGTTGATATAACCAACCAGTGGTGGATTGGAACCAATATGTACAATACTGCTGAAAATGCCGAGGTTGGTTTGCCCCTCTGAATTAACCGTTCCAATGAGGTTAATTGACTTAAACCCGGTTAGAGAATTTATAAAATTAGCCCTGTAAAACCTTTCCCAGGATGCTATCTCGTTAAGGTGGTAAGATGCCATTAATTAATTGCTTTACTGTTAAACATTTTTGTGGTGAAATTGTTTTGTTTATTATGATGAATTCAGTCTCTATAGTATTTCCACATCAGTTGTTTAAACAGCATCCGGCCTTACAAAAAGGCAGGACAGTTTATTTGATTGAGGAATGGTTATTTTTCAGACAATATAATTTTCATAAACAAAAGCTGATATTGCACAGGTCTGGTATGCAGTTCTATTCCGGTTACCTGAAAGATCTGGGATTTATTACTGAATATATTGAAACTACTGATGAAAGAAACGATATACAACAATTAATTGCCTTTTTATCTCAACAAAAAATAAATCATATTCATATTGCCGATGTTACAGATAGCTGGCTGATGCAACGCATTACAACTTCTTGTAAAAAATATAATATTGAATTGATAGTTTATGAAACTCCGTATTTTCTAAATACGATGGAAGAAGTAGCTGATTATTTCAACAAGCGCAAAACCTACTTTCAAACAGATTTTTATACACAGCAGAGAAAGCAACGTAAAATTTTATTGGAAAAAGATGGCAAACCCACCGGTGGTAAATGGACCTTTGATGCGGATAATCGTATGAAATTTCCTAAAAATGAAACAGTGCCATCCGTTTCTTTTCCAAAAGAAAGCAGCTACATTACTGAGGCAAAAAATTATGTACAAAATAATTTTGCTGATAATTATGGAAGTGCTGCAGCTCCTCATTATTTTGTAAGTACATTTAAAGAAGCGGAAGACTGGCTAAAAGATTTTCTGAAAAACCGTTTTGAAAAATTTGGCGTTTATGAAGATGCGATTGTGGCAAATGAAAATATTTTACATCATTCGGTACTTACACCAATGCTCAACACGGGTTTACTTACACCCCAGCAAGTTTTTGATGCAGTAATAAATCATGCTAAAAAATATAATACTCCTTTAAACTCACTCGAAGGATTTATACGCCAGATTATCGGCTGGCGTGAATTTATTCGTATTGTGTATGAACGGGAAGGAACTAAACAACGTACCACTAACTACTGGAAATTTAAAAGAAAAATATCCGCAAGTTTCTGGACGGGCAATACCGGTATAGCACCCATAGACATTACCATTAAAAAAGTTTTGCAAACCGGCTACTGCCATCATATTGAACGCCTGATGGTATTGGGAAATTTTATGCTGCTCTGTGAGTTTGACCCCGATGAAGTACACCAATGGTTTATGGAAATGTTTATTGATGCCTATGATTGGGTGATGGTACCCAATGTTTATGGCATGACACAGTTTGCAGACGGGGGCCTGATGACTACCAAGCCCTACATCAGTGGCAGTAATTATTTAATGAAGATGAGTAACTACGAAAAAGGAGATTGGCAGCAGGTGTGGGATGGATTGTTCTGGCGTTTTATGCATGTGCATCGGGATTTCTTTTTACAAAATCCACGGCTAGGTATGCTTGTGGGAACGTTTGATAAAATGAGTGAAGAAAAAAGAAATACCCATTTAGTAAATGCAGAAAAATATTTAAGCAGCTTATGATAAGAAAGAAACCCTGGAACCGGGTAAACCTGCCGGTGTACAGCATTAGCAGCAAAACGGCTGATAACAGCAACATGCACATCATTACTTATGCTTCGCAGATAAGTATGCAGCCAAAGCGCTTTATCTGCGGCATTTATCATGGCACGCAAACTTTAATAAATATAGAAAACTCTGGGGAATTTATTTTGCAACTGCTTGCAGTCAGCCAATACAGGCTGGTTGATTTGCTGGGTAAGAAATCTGGAAAAGTAATTGATAAAACAGGCAGGTTACAAAAAAGAAATGAACTTGAAACATGGAACGGTTTTTATGTTTTGAAAAACTGTTTGGCGGTAATGCATTTAAAAGTAATAAGCAGTTTTGAAGGCGGCGATCACAAATGCTTTTTTTGCGATGTGGTGGCATATAAAAATTTGAACGAAGGAAATGAGCTTACATTGGATACTTTAAGAGAGAAAAAACTGATTCGTATTTAATGAAACAACTTAAAAAAGAAAATCGGCCTGCAAAAATATGTGTGGTTTGTCACAAGCTATTTACATGGCGAAAAAAATGGTCAGCCGTTTGGGATGAAGTAAAATATTGCAGCGATAAATGCAGGATGAATAAAAATAAACTATGAATAATATTAAAAAGACTAATTCAGGAGGACGCTTAAAAGTCTCCCCATTGGGGGTAGATTTAGAGGGGGCCGATAAAGATCGCATTATAGAAATGGCCTGGGAAGACCGAACTACTTTTGAAGCCATTGAAATGCAGTTTGGGTTAAAACAGCAGGATGTAATAAAACTAATGCGGAAGGAAATGAAGTCCGGTAGTTTTAAACTATGGAGAGAAAGAACAAAGGGCCGCACCACGAAGCATGAAGCATTGAGAACCGATGAAGTGGACAGGTTTAAATGCAGCAGGCAAAAAGCAATTACACACAATAAAATAAGTAAGCGGTAACATGAATTTAAATTTATTTTCTAACCCTAAAGATGAACTTGCTGTTGATTTTCCAACTTCCTATCAACAGATTATTGAACGGATAAACCATATCAATCCAATTCAATACAGCAAGACAAGGAATTATATTAATGGCGCTGTTACTTATTTATCACCTTATATTTCAAGGGGTGTTATTTCAGTAAAACAGGTAATGGACGCTGTTTTACAAAAAGGATACAAACCTTACCAAATTGAAAAATTTTTGCAGGAGCTTGCCTGGCGGGAATATTATCAACGTGTTTGGCAGCATACCGGTGATGAAATCTGGAATGATATAAAGCATCCGCAATCAGATGTGCAGCATCATCAAATGATTGCAGGAATAGAAAATGCGACAACTGGTATTGACGCAATAGATAAGGAAATAAAACATTTGTACAGTAGTGGTTACATGCACAATCATGTGCGTATGTACACGGCTTCAATGGCCTGCAATATGGCAAAAGCACATTGGCTGTGCCCTTCCAAATGGATGTATTACCATTTGCTTGATGGGGATATTGCCAGCAACAATTGCAGTTGGCAATGGGTGGCTGCGGCATTTGCCTCAAAAAAATATTATTTCAATCAGGAGAACGTAAACAAGTACACTTTTAGTAAACAGCAACATACTTTTCTAGATAAGCCTTATGAAGAAATAATAACCATGCCTATCCCTGATAAATTAAAGTCAACCACTGATTTGTCATTAAAAACAAAACTACCGTTTACTGAAATCCCTAATCTGGATATCAGCAAACCAACACTAATTTATAATTCTTATAACCTGGATGTGATGTGGAGAAAGGACGAAGACGTAAACAGGATTTTATTATTAGAGCCATCGCATTTTGAAAAATATCCGGTAAGCGATAAAGTAATTCAGTTTACCATTGACTTGTCAAAAAATATTGAAGGCATACAGATTTACACCGGAGAAATTGATGAATTGGCTTTTGGTGATGGAGTCGTTATTTCAAAAGAACATCCTGTCTTTACTTATTATCCTGGTATCAAAGACAGCCGGGACTGGATGTTTCCGGAAGTGACAGGATACTACAACTCTTTTTTTTCGTTTTGGAAAAAATGTGAAAGATTTTTGAACTAAGTTCTCCTCCAATACTTATCCTTTCTGTCTAATATTTCTTCCATTTTTCCCCCTATTTTTTTTACAAGAAAAATTTGGACTCAACTATTAAAAATTAATTCTTCACAGCACCTCAGGTTAGTGTTTATGAATCTCAACTGTTTTAATGATAAGCTTCTACGAAGTAGAAGGCAGGTTACAGATGTATTCAAATAAAACTCAAGTTTCAATAATTTTTGAAATCTCTAAACTTTTTTAACAAATAATCTGTTTATACTTTTTACCATATAATTAAACAAACCTTTATTGATTACCCTACATAAACTTTTGAGAATTTTCTTTTGTAAACTAAAACCATATATATGCATCCAACACTACTGGGGGTTCTCCCAATCGCAAACAACAACTACGTAGCCTTTACATTTTTTGTAGGCACTATGGCTATGATGGCCGCATCTGTTTTCTTTTTCTTTGAATTGAACAATGTGCCGCAAAAGTGGCGTACATCTGTTCTTGTTTCCGGCCTTATCACTTTTATTGCTGCCGTACATTATTATTACATGAGAGGTTACAACCTCGAAACAGGCGAATCTCCTGTATTCTTCCGCTACGTTGACTGGATACTGACTGTACCATTGATGTGTGTGGAATTTTACCTGATTACAAAAAAAGCCGGTGCCAAATCAGGATTGCTGTGGCAACTTATTTTTGCATCTGTTGTAATGCTGGTAACAGGTTATATCGGCGAAGCTATTTACGGCAAAGAAACACAAAGCTGGATTTGGGGATTGATTAGCGGATTGGCTTATTTCTACATTGTGTATTTAGTTTGGTTTGGAGACGTGGCAAAACTTGCTGGCAATGCCGGTCCTGCTGTTGCTAAAGCAGTAAAAACTTTAGGTTGGTTTGTCTTGGTTGGATGGGCTATTTATCCAATTGGGTATATAGCAGGTACTGCCGGTGGCCTGTTTGGCTTTAGAGTTTTTGAGGGGCTTTCCATGGACATTGTATACAATATTGGTGATGCCATAAACAAAATCGGATTTGGCTTAGTGATTTATGCACTGGCACAATCAGATAAGGCAACTTCACCTGCTTATGCTTAGGAGATATTAAAAAGTGCAATACAATTTGTATTGCACTTTTTAATTTTTAAAATCATTTTTAAAAACTCAGTATGTTAAGGATTGCGCTATTAGTTTCAGGTTGTATACTGTTGCTGTTTCAGCAATATTTTTTACAAGTTAATACCAATACACAATTCTTTATTTTTTTAATAGGTATTCTTTTGCTCGGCGTACCACATGGTGCCGCTGATTTGTTAGTAGCTACACAAAATGCAGGTAACAGTGAAAAGCCCTTTTCAAAGTTTCGTTTCCTTACTGTGTATATCAGCCGCCTTCTTTTATTTGCTGCTACATTGTGGATGTTCCCGGTCACAGGCAATCTTTTGTTTATTCTTTTTGCTGCTTATCATTTTGGCGAAACAGATTTATACCAGTTCAAAACAAATACGCTCATGGGTAAATTATTCGTTATCTCTTACGGATTGCTTATCCTCTCTGTTATTCTGCTGCATCATTTTGAAGAAGTGAAACCTTTGTTTCAACTATTCAGCGCTGGTAAGAGAAATACAGTTTTTATTAATTGGCTTGATGAAAACCGTTACAACATAATCTCTGTTTCAGGAATACTGTTTTTCACAACAACATTTATATATTTTCTGAGAAATAATAATGAGGATGCAAAAGACAAAGGAGAGTTCTTAATCCGTTTTGCAATCATTTTATTCATCCTTTTCAAACTGCCAATGCTACTTGGGTTTACGTTCTACTTTGTTATATGGCATTCTGTTTTATCACTTAATAATATCATTAGTTATCTGCAAAAAGAAAATGCTTATCCCAAAAAAATCATTACCCGTCAAATAGCACAGTACAGTTTGCTGGCTATTGGAGGGATAGGCTTGTTTGGTTTAACAGGGTTTATGTTTGTCAGCAGCAATTCCATGGTAGGTTACCTGTTTTTAGGTCTTGCTGTGCTTACTGCACCGCACATGCAAATAATGCATGACATGTACAACAGCCTACGGCAAATAAAACCCATCAAAAATTGACCATTCATGAAAAAGTTCAGCAATCATTGTGCAAAAAAAATATCCATAAGAGCTAAGTTGCTTCAGGCATGAACTACGCACTAAATACCATACTGCGTTTTACTTACCTTCCATTGGAACTCTTTTGGCAGGGAAAAAAAATTGCAAAATTGCAAAGCGTATTACTGATTATAATTTTTATTTTAAGCATGGGTATTGCACTCATAAACCACAGTGGTTTTATTTTTATGCCCCGTCTTTTTGCACATATCCATTTTTTACAGGCAATAGAAATATCCTTCACGCTGCTGTTGTTTTTTGAAATGATAAGCTTGGTGTTTGTTATTCCGCAGTCCATTGCCAACTCCATAGGAAAGCAAATTGAAATTTTAAGCCTGGTGCTCCTGCGTTCCTCTTTCAAAGAGTTTTCACATTTTGATTTTCATCTTCCTGTACAAAACCAGTTACCCTCTGTTTATAAAATGATTTCAGATGGTGTGGGTTCATCAATTGTATTTCTATTGCTGTCAGTTTACTACAACATGCAGCAGCACAGGGCAGTAACAGCAGCAACGGATAAGGCTCAGTTTATCATCCTTAAACAGTCCATTGCATTGCTGGTATTCATCTCACTTTTTTTTCTTGAGATAAATGATGTGTATAATTTTATAAATACTGGTTTGTGGGTACAATCAATAGACCAGTTTTATATGATATTGATTTTTGCTGATTTACTTTTTATGCTGGTAGCATTCAGATACACCTTGCATTACCCGGATGTTTTTAGATATGCAGCCTTTGTGTTGGTTACTGTTTTTATAAGGCTATCGTTGATGGCACCAGTTTATTATAATGCCCTGCTGGCGCTTTTTGCGGTGCTTTTTTCGATCGCTGTTGCTCATGCTCACAACATATTTACGCAGGGAAGACTGAATTACATTACAAGGAAAAATAATTCTTTACAATAAAAAAATCTATCTAATGTTCAAAAAATTTAAAGCGTCAGAATTGTTAATCGTATCCATGGTTGTGATTCTTATTTTTGTATCCGAATTTTATTATGTGATACTGAAAGACCCCAACAGAGCTATTTTTATCGGCCTATGGCCGCCAACTATCATGGGATTACTCATCTTTTTTAATATGAAAAAAAATCAATAAGCTATCATGGAAAACAATACCGATATCATCGTTTTAACAAGTGTTATTATCGTACTTTTTCTTGTATTCATCATTGCTACAGTAAGAGAGCTTAATACCATAAGCACCACGAACTTTGTGGAGAAGGAAGAAGGTGGACCAAGGGCAGAAATGCTTCGTTTGATTGGTAAACTTTTTACAGATGACAGGATTGATGCAGCCAAGAAAATTACATTTATGAATGCAGTCAAACCTATTATTGAAGATTTACTGCCGCAAGAAGAAATAAAAAACGAATCAAAAACATAAATATACCTGTGCTGTTTTTTATTACAAAATACTTACCAAAATTGCTTCAATATTTTGAACATAGTATGCTACACAGTGTTATTTATTTGGATGGAAAACAAATTCCACACTACTTTTTAAAACACTACTTTATCACCATTTTAAAAATCAAAAAACAATTATGAAATCAATTAAAAAAGTTGCACTTTTTGTTGCAGCAGCATTACTGTCCATTAATGTAATGGCACAAACGAAGAAAGACATTGTTGATGTAGCCACAGGCTCCAAAGTACACACCACACTTGTTGCCGCAGTAAAGGCTGCTGACCTGGTAGCCACTTTAAAAAGTAAAGGTCCGTTCACTGTATTTGCTCCCACCAATGATGCTTTTGTAAAATTGCCTGCCGGAACTGTAGATAATTTATTAAACTCAGAGAACAAAGCTGCACTAGCCGGCATACTTACCTATCATGTAGTTGCCGGAAATCTGGATGCAAAAGCGGTTTTAGCTGCTATTAAAAAAGGCGGTGGAAAAGTGGTATTAGTAACAGTAGCAGGAGGCAAATTAACTGCGGCAGTTGTAAAGGGAAAGGTTGTATTGACAGACGAGAACGGAGGGAAATCAACTGTTACTGCTACTGATTTGAAAGCAACAAACGGCGTTATCCATGTGATTGATTCTGTATTGCTGCCTAAATAAAAGGTTAAATACTGTTTCAAAAATTTATGGCTGTATTAGTTCTGGTACAGTCATATTTTTTTATATAATTGTTGTAACTGGTTTTATTTATTTCCTTAGAATAAGAATATTGATTGGCCCTGTAAAATCTCAAATTTATTTTGAACAATAACTTTCTTTATATGTTTTTTATAATTGCAAATTTTAACTCAAAAAAAATATTATGTCATTAACAGGAAAAAAAGCTCCATATTTTATTGCGCCGGCAATAATAAATGGAGAAGAAATAGTGGAGAATTTTAGTATTTCACAATACATAGGTAAAAAGAATGTGGTACTCTTCTTTTATCCCAAAGATTTCACATTTGTATGTCCCACAGAGATTCATGCTTTCCAGGAAAAACTGGCTGATTTTGAAAAAAGGGATACAGTGGTAATTGGCTGTTCCACCGATACAGAAGAAACACATTTAGCATGGCTGAATACGCCAAAAGCCAATGGAGGAATTGAGGGTGTAACTTTCCCAATTATTGCGGATACTGCAAAAACAATTTCAATGAATTTTGGAGTGCTCGGAGGTGAATATACATTGAACAGCGATACAAGAAAATGGACATTTATTGGTAAACCCATTGCCTACAGAGGAACTTTTATCATTGATAAAAAAGGGATTGTGCGGCATGAATCTGTGAATGATTTTTCTTTGGGAAGAAACATCGATGAATACATCCGTATTGTAGATGCACAACTGCATGTGGAAAAATACGGCGAGGTATGCCCTGCTAATTGGGAAGAAGGCAAAGAAGCCATGGAAGCAAGTACTGAAGGAGTGGCAGATTATTTTTCAACAAACTAAAACAACAGAAGATGATTGAACTGGCAGAAGATAATTTAGCGGAAATTATTGCACAACACCAAATCGTGCTGGTGCAATACTCTGCAGGCTGGTGCGGCAATTGCCGGCTGATGAAACCTAAATTTAAAAGACTGTCAGCCGAACAGGCTGGTGCAGTATTTGTAATAGCGGATGCAGAAAAATTTCCTGGCTCCCGTAAGCTGGCGAATGTAAATAACCTGCCGACGTTTGCAAGTTTTAAAAATGGTGTGTTGTTAAGCCAGGTGCAAACCAATAAAGAAGAGCAATTAAAAATATTGATAGATGAAGCTACCCGTAATTAGGCAGATACAAAGAACCTGCACTGCAGCAGAGATTGAAATTGCTATCAGGGTTTTAGAAAATACTTCAGAAGCAGTGTCTTTAAAAAGTGAAGAAACAGATGTGATTGGTGAGCTGATATCCAATATGTGCGGTGCTTTAGAAGTACAACAGTTGATTGAAGAAGGGATTGCAGAAAAAGATGCAGCCAATTTGTTTATGAAAAAAGTGCTGGGTTCGATAGACCGATAATATTTTAAATTGATGGAATTTTTTAATTCAGGTGCGTCAATGCTTCTTGAGTAGGTTATTAATCATCCCATTAAAAATAAAATAATGAAAGGGAAGTAAACTATACCAATACAATCTTCCCCACAAACCTTTTGGACGAAAAGTTGCAGTTTGCTGCAGGTGTAACTCATTTTTTATTTTTAAGATTTTGAATTCCAGCCAAGCTTCACCAGGTAATTTCATTTCTGCGTAC
The DNA here is from genome assembly GCA_031371545.1 of Chitinophagaceae bacterium. Lineage (GTDB taxonomy): Bacteria > Bacteroidota > Bacteroidia > Chitinophagales > Chitinophagaceae > Ferruginibacter. The sequence continues at coordinate 9,119 of JANMJU010000033.1, read as the reverse complement.
AAAAGCAATCTTTTGTCTTCTTTATCAGCAATCAATACCCGCCAAAAATCCAATGCATCCCCTGCGTTGATAATATTGTTGTTTGTTCGTCCACGCCTTAGGCCAACACCACCCACCATTTTATCTGCAATCCCACGCATTTTCCATAAAAAATTTCCATAGTACCATCCATTTTCGCCACCGATGCTCCATATATTTTTCAATACATCGTCCTCATATTCTTTAATGGGCCGCAATTTTAAATCTTTAAAACAGCCAAAGCTGGGCACATTAATATACTGCATCATTTGCTGTGGCGTGTTACTGCTTACAAAGGCATCTTTCCAGCTTGAGCATACCAGGTTCTGTTCTATTTTCTCAAAGGCCAGTTGCACTGCAGATTTATAAGGGAGCAATTCAATTTGCAACTGTGCTGCCAAATCGTTTGGCCTGCACACCACATCCACTTTCATGCTGTTTACCAAGTTGATGGCAAGTGAATAAGAAGTGGCCGTTACAAAATAAAGCCAGTAAGAAGAAAGTCTTGGTGTCATTACCGGCAGAATAAGAATATTTCGTTTCAATCCCCTCACTTTGGCAAACTGCAGCAGCATTTCTTTATAAGTGAGCACACCCGGCCCGCCAATATCGAAAGTTTTTCCATAAGTATTTTCTTTCAGCAATGTGCCTGTTAAAAACTGCACTACGTTCCGCACAGCAATGGGCTGGCATTTTGTGTTCAGCCATTTTGGGGTAATCATTACCGGCAGCTTCTCCACCAAATCCCGGATGATTTCAAAAGAAGCGCTGCCAGAACCAACAATGATGCCTGCCCGTAAAATGCTGAGTGGGATATTGCTCTTTGCTAAAATTTCTTCCACCTGCAAACGAGAGCTTAAATGCTTTGACAGTTTTGTGGCATTGCTGATGCCGCTGAGGTAAATAATTTGTTGGACTTTTGTCGGGGCAAGCAGGCGGATAAAATTTTCAGCACAGGTAGCTTCTGCTTCGTCAAAATTTTTTGTGTCTCCGCTCATTGAATGAATGAGGTAATAAGCAGCATCAATATCCTTAGGTAGCGATGCATCTTCTGCCGGCTGCAAAAAATCAATCTCCTCAATTTTTACCTGCTCATGCAAATGCTCCGCTTCAAAACGAATTTTGTTCCGCACACAGCAATACAAGCTGTGTCCCTGTTCCAGTAAAACCGGGATGAGCCGCTGGCCTATATAACCATTTGCACCTGTAAGCAGAATATTCATTGGCAAAAAACTGTGTATCTGTCTCAAACAATAGAACAGCTTTATTGTTTAAGTACATAAACATACACAAATGGAATCATTGAAAGGGAAGAACGTATTAATCATTGGTGCCACCGGTGGGATTGGAAGTAAGACAGCTAGGCTGCTGGCAGGCAGCGGCGCCAATCTTTTTCTTGCGGCAAGAAATAAAGAAAAACTACAGTCGCTGGCAGATGAAATAAAACTCAGCAACGATAAAATTTTTGCATTGGACATCAGTAAGCCTGAAGAAGTGGCTGCATTAAAAGAAAATTTTTTCTCACAATATGCAACGATAGATGTGTTGCTGAATGCGGCAGGCCTCGGCATCATTAAATCGAGCGAAGAATTAAGCGAAGCAGAATTTTTACGGACGCTGAATTATAATTTGTATGGCCCTTTTCTTTTGGTGAAAGCTTTTCTGCCAAAAATGAAAGAAACAAAAAAAGGTTTGATAATAAATATACCCGGCATATTGGGCAAAGTGCCCATGGCAGGTGCGGCCGCTTACTGTGCTTCTAAATACGGTTTGGTGGGTATGATGCAAAGCATCCGTGAAGAAATAAAACGTACTGAAATACGCATCACCAATTTATTTCTCGGTGGTGTGGACACGCCTTTCTGGGACAATATTGATTTGAGGGTGCAGCGTGATAAAATGGTGATGGCAGAAGAAGCCGCAAAGGCTATCTGGTTTTTATGCCAGCAGCCAACCAGTGCTGTGGTGAGTGAGATGGTGATTCAGCCGTTTAATCACCAGGCAATATAGAAATTGTATTAATTTTAGTATTTATGAAACTTAAGTAGAGCCGACCGCTTTTATTTACATAAACCCTGTGAATTATTTCCAGCGGCATCATGTTCCTCTTTGAAAAATACCTCCTACAATCAAATGTTCACTAGCGAAATAATTGTTTTATTTCTTTTACTTTCAATTCTTAGCAGAGCAAGCAAAAAAATGATGCTCACTTTAATATTTTATCCTTATGACTAAGTTAGAAACCTTAGAGGTGAAATAGATACAATCATGATAGTATTTTCAGATTCGGGTTAAATAGGATTAGTTCCAGGATCGAAACAGGTATAACAATACTCATATATTTTCCTAAATCTTTCTAATAAATGATTTGAAAACTGTCCTGTGAGGGTCACAAAAGCTTCACAGAAATGTGGAGCTTTATTTTTTGTGTCAATTGAAACGTATCATTTCTCCAAAATAAATGTTGTTAAAGCAAAAAGAGAAATGCTCCTGGGGTTTGTATAAAAATTTCGTTCTTCAGATTTTAAAATTATTTTTGATTCAAACTTTCTATTATGAAGCATGCTTATGTATTTCCGGGCCAGGGCTCACAGTTTAGTGGGATGGGAAAAATTTTATATGATACCAATTCGGTTGCAAAAGATTTGTTTGAACAAGCCAATGCGATGGCAGGTTTTCGCATTTCTGATGTGATGTTTTCCGGAACAGATGAAGACTTAAAAAAAACTAATGTAACGCAGCCTGCTGTATTCTTGCATTCTGTAATTGCATTTAAAACCATTGCGGATGCTAAACCGGAAATGGTGGCCGGTCATTCATTGGGAGAGTTTAGTGCATTGGTAGCTAACAATGTTTTGAGTTTTGAAGATGCTTTTAAATTAGTAAATATCAGGGCAGCTGCAATGCAAAAAGCCTGCGAATTAAATCCTTCTACTATGGCAGCGGTGCTGGCTTTGGCAGATGAAAAAGTAGAAGAGGTGTGTGCTAAAGTACAGTGTGAAACTGGTGAAGTGGTAGTGGCAGCTAACTTCAATTGCCCCGGGCAGCTGGTGATCAGTGGTTCTATCAAAGGAATTGAAATTGCCTGCGAACAAATGAAAGCAGCAGGTGCTAAAAGGGCATTGGTATTGCCGGTTGGTGGAGCATTTCATTCTCCATTAATGTTGCCTGCCAAAGAAGAACTGGCGGCTGCTATTGAAGCAACTATTTTCAACAAAGCATCTTGCCCGGTTTATCAAAATGTGGTGGCAACAGCCGTAACAGATTCTGCTGAAATAAAACAAAATTTAATTGATCAGTTAACCGGTGCTGTAAGGTGGACACAGAGTGTACAGGCCATGATAGCAGATGGTGCCAGCCGTTTTACAGAAGTAGGACCAGGAAAAGTATTACAGGGTTTGGTACAGAAAATTAATAAAGAAATGTTAGTAGATGGGGTAAATTAATTCATCGAATAAATGATTGTAAAATTAAAAAACGGGATGTGTCATACATCCCGTTTTTTAATTTTACATCAATAATTTAATTACAGCGTTTTCAACACTTCATTCATACTCCTCACTGCATCTGCACTTTTATTAAAAGCAGCCTGTTCATCTGCACTTAGTTTAAAGTCAAGAATTTTTTCACATCCGTTTTTACCAATGATAACCGGTACGCCAAGGCAAATATCTTTTTGTCCGTACTCACCATCCAACGCAACACAGCAGGAAAATAATTTTTTCTCATCTCTCACAATGGCTTCTACCAATGCACATGCTGCAGCTCCCGGAGCATACCAGGCAGAAGTACCTATCAGGGCAGTCAGCGTTGCGCCACCCACCATGGTGTCTTTTACAATTTTATCCTGTTGTTCTTTATTTAAAAATTCAGTAACCGGAAGGCTGTTCCAGGTAGCTTTACTGATTAACGGAATCATAGTAGTATCACCATGTCCACCAACAACTACTGCACTTAAATCAGAAGGGCTGCAATCAAGATGCTGACTTAGTTGATACTTAAAGCGGCTGCTGTCAAGCGTTCCACCCATTCCAATGATCCTGTTTTTAGGCAATCCTGTAGCAGTAAGCGCCAGCTGGGTCATCGTATCCATTGGGTTACTTACAATGATGATGATCGTATTGGGCGAATACTTTAAAATATTTTGTGCCACTGTTTTTACAATGCCTGCATTTACTCCAATCAGTTCCTCTCTTGTCATGCCCGGTTTACGTGGCAGGCCGGAAGTAATTACTACCACATCGCTGTTGGCTGTTTTGCTGTAGTCATTGGTACTGCCAATAATTTTTGTGTCAAAACCAAGCAGGGTGGCGGTCTGCATCATATCCTGTGCTTTGCCCTCGGCAACTCCTTCTTTAATATCCAATAACACCAACTCTGTACAAAGTTCTTTACGGGCAATATTATCAGCACAAGTAGCTCCTACGGCTCCTGCACCTACAACAGTAACTTTCATGATAAAAACATTTTTTATGATTAGAAGAATAAATTTTTCGGGGCAAAGGTAATAGTTTACAAGATTGTGTCAGGCGTAAATAATGAGTTTATTTCACTGCATCTAAAATTGCAGGCACACCCACATTGCCCACAAAGGCTTTGGCCAATTTGCCGCTGGTATCATACACAAAAAGAGAAGGGTAAGTTCTTAACTGAAATCTGCTGCCAAGGGTGTAGTTTAGGTCTTGTGCCATAATGATATTGGGCATGGAGGCAATATTATACTCTTCATAAAAATTTTTGATAAGGCTGAATGCAGTTGGAGAAACCATTACGATCTGTAATCCTTTTAATTCTTCTTTATAAGCCAGTAATTCTTTTGTTTCTTTCTGGCAGTGATCACAATCCGGGCTGAAGAACATCAGCACAAAAGGTTTATTCTTTTTTAACTGGTCACTGGTAAATGCAGTACTGTCGGGAGCTTTGTATATTTTAAATGAAGGAGCATTTTGAATGTTGTTAAGTGTGGCTGCTGTTTCATCTTTTTGTGCAAAACATAATAAATTGCTGGCGGTAAATAAAAGCAAGACTATTAATTTTCTCAAGTTGTAAATTTTTGTAAAGCTAATTGCTTAGTTTTAAAAGATGTTGTTAACACAATTTGCCAATAAAGCATCATTGCCATCATGTTGTAGAATACCTGCCCGATTCAAATTTCCTAATTAGCATTACTATCATTACTTTCGCAGCCGGTTCAAATAAGAAACGGTTCTTACATACTTAAATAAAAAAAAATGGCAACTACAGCAGACATGCGTTCGGGGTTAATCATCAAAGTAGATGGCAGCCTTTACACAGTAATTGAATTTGGACAAAATAAAACGGCCCGTGCAGCTGCAAAAGTGTGGGCAAAATTAAAAGGCGTTGATAACAGCCGTACCATTGAACTTACCTGGAACAGTGGTGAAACGATCTTTCCGGTAAGAGTAGAAAAGAAAACCTATCAATATTTATATAAAGATGATACCGGCTACAGCTTTATGGATACGGAAACTTTTGAACAAATTACGGTTCCGGAATCAATGGTTGACGCTCCTAAATTTTTAAAAGATGGCCAGGAAGTGTCTGTATTGATTAATGGTGAAACGGATCAGCCAATGGGGGTGGAGTTACCAGATAAAATCGTATTGCTGGTTACTTACAGTGAGCCTGGCATGAGGGGAGATACTGCCACCAAGACTTTGAAGCCTGCCACTGTAGAAACCGGGGCCAATGTGAATGTTCCACTTTTTGTGAATGAAGGGGAGCTGATAAGAGTAAATACCAAAACAGGGGAATATGTAGAAAGGGTAAAAGAATAATCAGGATACTGATACAATAAATGGGTTGATTTAATAAATCAGCCCATTTGTATTTTTGGCTTTTTTTGCTGTTTTTGGCAATTTTTAGAATGTTTTTACCCAAATTCTCCCCATTTTTTACATTTTTTTGAGTTTTTTATTTTTTTAAATAATTGGAATTTTGATAAATCATTCCATACCTTAGCAGCCCGATTGCTAAAAAAACCTTTTAATTTCCAAACATGGACATCAAACAAATTCAGGAGCTGGTAAAGCTCATCAACAAAACAAATATTGGCGAAATTACCATTGAAGAAGAAGGTGTAAAGATTACTGTAAAACAGAAAAAAGATCCTGTACAAAATATTGTTGCCAATGCTGGACAGTTCTCAGGACAAGCTTTCGCACCTGCAGCTCCGACTGCACCTGCTGCACCGCCACCATCAGCTCCTGCTCCTGCACCTAAGGCCGATAATTTAGTTACTATTAAGAGCCCAATGATTGGTACTTTTTACCGCCAAAGCGGACCTGGAAAACCCATTTTTGCAAGTGTTGGTGACGAGGTTAGTGTCGGCAAAGTAGTTTGCATCATCGAAGCAATGAAGCTTTTCAATGAAATAGAAAGTGAAGTAAGCGGCAAAATTGTAAAGATTCTTGTAGAAGATGCCAGCCCGGTGGAGTATGATCAGCCGTTGTTTCTTGTTGACCCTTCTTAAGTAAAAAATAAAAAGTCAAAAGTCAAAAAAATGGCGTTGCCGTTGGCTTTGTTTTAATTTTTTAATTTTTCACTTTTAATTTTTCAAACGTGTTTAAAAAAATATTGATTGCCAACCGTGGAGAAATTGCCCTGCGTATCATACGTACCTGCAAAGAAATGGGTATTAAAACGGTGGCTATTTATTCCACTGCTGATAAAGAAAGTTTGCATGTAAAATTTGCAGACGAGGCAGTATGTATTGGTAAGCCAGCCAGTACAGAATCTTATTTGAATATTCCTCACATCATGGCGGCTGCAGAAATCACTAACTCAGACGCCATTCATCCGGGTTATGGATTTTTAGCAGAGAATGCGAAGTTTGCACAGATATGTACCGAAAGCGGTATCAAGTTTATAGGACCTACGCCAGATATGATTAATGCAATGGGTGATAAGGTCACAGCCAAGCAAACCATGATTGCTGCTGGTGTGCCGGTAGTACCGGGTGTAGATGGATTACTGGAAAGTGTAGCGCATGCAAAAAAATCGGCAATAGAAGTAGGCTATCCGGTAATACTAAAAGCTACTGCCGGTGGTGGTGGCAAAGGTATGAGGGTGGTATGGAATGAAGAAGAAATTGAAAAAGCTTTTGACAATGCCAAAACAGAAGCAGCAGCTTCTTTTAAAAATGATGGCATCTACATGGAAAAATTTGTAGAAGAACCACGCCATATTGAAATACAAATAGCCGGCGACCAGTTTGGAAATGTGTGCCATTTAAGTGAAAGAGATTGCAGTATTCAGCGCCGCCATCAAAAGCTGGTGGAAGAATCACCTTCGCCATTTATGACCAATGAGCTGAGAGAAAAAATGGGCGATGCAGCCATCAAAGCTGCCAGTGCTATCAACTATGAAAGCGTTGGTACCATTGAATTTTTAGTAGATAAGAATCGCAATTTTTATTTCATGGAAATGAACACCCGTATCCAGGTAGAGCATTGCGTTACCGAAGAAGTGGTGAGTTATGATTTGGTAAAAGAACAAATAAAAATAGCTGCAGGCCATAAAGTAAGTGGCAGAAATTATTATCCACAAATGCATGCCATTGAGTGCCGCATCAATGCAGAGGATCCGTTCAATGAATTTCGCCCCAGCCCTGGTAAAATAACAGTGTTACATACTCCCGGCGGCCATGGCGTAAGGGTCGACAGTCATGTATATGCAGGCTATACCATACCGCCTTATTATGACAGCATGATAGGTAAATTAATAACCATTGCACAAACAAGAGAGGAAGCCATTGATACGATGCACAGGGCATTAAGTGAGTATGTTATTGAAGGTGTAAAAACAACCATCCCTTTTCATTTGCAGTTGATGGAGAATGAAGATTTTAGAAGTGGAAATTTTAATACTAAATTTTTGGAAAGTTTTGTAATGAAGAAAGTTTAACAGGAGTTAAAAATAACTTAGTAACATTAAATAAAAAACTTGTCCCGTTCACTGAAATGTAAACGGGATTTTATTTTAGTAGCAAAGTGTTTATTATCATTACTGCATAAAAAAAACGTTCGGCATAACCGGAACGTTTTTTTATATTTCTTTTTTGAATTAAATTATAAACCGAGGAAACCTGATTTTTTCAATACCGCTATACCTTCACCAATTTTAAAACCATTGTGGTACACTTCAATTTTATAGTTGCCTACCTGGTAGGTAGTATTTTGTTTCCAGTCAAAACTTACAATTTGTTTTTGCCCCTGGGTATAGTTGATCTGAACTTTCTGGGTAAATGTTTTTTGTCCGTCTTCCCTGGTGGTAAACATGCCGGAACCTAAAGCTTCCACTGCAATTGGTTTTCCGTCTGGCCCTGCTATGCAGATGTATAAATCTTTAGCACCGGAAGGAGAAATCCTGTTTTCATCAAGGTTAAAGGAGATTCTTAATTTATCAACCTTTTTAGCCTTAGCTGTTTCTTTTTCTTTGCCACCGCCTTTTTCATCAATACCCATAATATTAAAACCAGAAGCATGCAGTGTGGAGCCAACATCAATTACGTCTTCCCGCTGTTTGATGACAGACCTGGCAGAGTCGTAATTTTTTTCCACTACCTGTTTTTGCTGTGTTACTTCCTGCTTTTCTTTTGAGAGTTGGAGGTTTTCACCTTTCAGTGTTTCAACCTGTACTTTATAAGATTCAATATCCGTATTCAAAGAGGCGATTAAACTTTTTGCTTGTGCCAACTCCGCTTTAGTAGCATTTACATTGGATAATATACCTTGTATTTTTGCTTTCTTGTCAGCTATTTCCCTGTCTTTGGCAGTGATGGTGCTGTCTTTTTTTGCATTGGATGTTTTCAGTCCGTCATAACGCATAGTAGCTTCATCCAGCAAAGTTTTCAGCGTATCTTTTTCGGACACTACAGAAGAGTACTGAGAGTCTTTTTGCTGAATCGTTTCTTTTACTTTGCTTTTATCCCAGATAATGTAGCCCCAGGTGCCAAGCAATGCAATTACTAATCCGATGGTTAAAAAAAAGCGCCAGTCTGTTTTAGGTGCTTCTGGTGGTGTTGGCGGCGTACTTGCAGCCGACGGGAAATTTTCAAATGCCATTTTGTTTGGTTTATA
>JANMJU010000210.1:0-18401 GCA_031371545.1 Chitinophagaceae bacterium | reverse complement strand
ATTTATTGTTCTTCATTGTTTTTCATCCGGCAATAAAATTGGGAAACTTTGCAAAATATGGCGATTTTTCTTACGGAGTTTATCTCTACGGCTGGCCGGTACAGGGCCTGATAATGTATTATTTTAAAGACCATCTTACGCCGGGGTTATTTTTTATTACAGCACTTCCTGTTGCAATAATGTGTGCTTATTGCAGTTGGCACTTGATAGAAAATACATTTTTAAAACTTAAGAAAAAGAAAACAAACGCATTTCAAAAAGAGATGGTGAAAAGTGCCTGATAATTGCTGATTGTTATTTTATTTTCTCCAAAAACTCCTTCCGGTAGGCTGTAGGTGTAATCTGTTTTACATATTTAAATTGTTTACTGAAATGTGCCCAGCTGTTGTAGCCACTTTCGTAGCAAATCTCCAGTACTGAATCAGAAGTATCTGTCAACAGTTTGCAGGCATGGCCAATCCTTAACTCCTGCAGAAAATCAAAATAAGTTTTCTTGATATTTTTTTTAAAGAAGCGGCAGAAAGTAGGGATGCTCATATTGGCTATGGCAGCCACCTGTTGCAGGGTAATGGGCTGCAGGTAATGCTTAAAAGAATAGTCAATAATTTTTTCAATGGCAGGATTGATGTTGTTATTGCCTGCGGCAAAATCATGGGTAAGCGTAATAAAACTTGCAGAACCACTCAGCTTTTGTACAGCCTGCAGCAACAACTGAATGCGTTGAAAACCTTTGGATGTTTCCATCTGTTTTACAAGAAAAAAAATTTCTGTCTTTAATTTCCGCTCCAGTTTGATACCATCCTTTTTCAATAAAAAATAACTCAACGCTTTCGTTTCCGGTAAGGACAAAAATGGCTCACCAAAAATGCTTTGCCTAAAGTGAACAACTATGGCGCTGCCAATAATTTTTGCATGATGTTTTCTAAACCAGTGCGGCAGGTTGCCTGCCAGGAAAAATACATCGCCTGTTTTATATTCTCCTACATAATCACCTGCCATGATGGTGCCATGACCTTCGGTAATCAGTATCAGTTCACACTCTTCATGCCTGTGCCAGTTGGTTTCAAACTGTGGTGTCCGGTAGGTTCTGCAAGCAAAAGACTGGTTATCTTGGAGGTGTATTTTTTGTATCAGCGTCTTCATTCCTGCAAATATAAACCCATTATATTATCAGTAATTACCGATTTAGTAAGTATTTGTTGATAAGATAGCATATTTTATTTTATAAATAGCAGTTGCATTTAGCTGCAGAAATGACAACTTTTACATTCTATAACGATTGATTACAACAACTTTTCAAAAGCCAACTATGCTGTTATTAGGAATTGATATTGGAACCTCCTCCATTAAAGTAGCGATAGTGGATGCTGATTCACAAAAGCCAATCATTACGGTACAATACCCTGAAACAGAAACTGCCATTGTATCGCAGCAGCCGGGCTGGGCAGAGCAAAGCCCGGAAATGTGGTGGCAGCATGTACAGGCAGCGATCCTGCTGGCACATTCAAAAAAATTATATAATCCTGCAGATATTAAAGCCATTGGCATTGCCTACCAGATGCATGGTTTGGTTTGTGTAGATAAAAACCAACAGCTGTTAAGAGACAGTATCATTTGGTGCGACAGCAGGGCAGTGGCTATTGGCAATGCAGCTTTTGATGCCATCGGCCATGAACAATGCCTGTCGCATTTACTCAACTCTCCCGGAAATTTTACTGCAGCAAAATTGGCCTGGGTAAAAGAAAATGAACCGGCAGTATTTGAAAAAATTGACAAGGTCATGCTGCCCGGAGATTTTATTGCGATGAAATTAACAGGTAGCATTACCACCAGTATCTCCGCATTAAGTGAAGGCATCTTCTGGGATTTTCAACAAAATGAATTGTCGAAAGCGGTATTCAGTTATTTTGGTTTTGATGAATCTGTTATCCCGGAGATCAAAGATGTTTTTACTACACATGGCGCAGTTAGTAAAGAGATAGCAGTTCTTTTATCATTGCCCCAGGGCACACCGGTAAGTTACAAAGCAGGTGATCAGCCCAACAACGCCCTGTCATTGAATGTACTCAACCCTGGTGAAGTAGCGGCCACCGCAGGTACTTCCGGGGTAATCTATGGCGTTAGCGATGCATTAACCTTCGACAGCAAATCAAGAATCAACAGCTTTGCCCATGTAAACTATACCATGCTGCAAAAGCGCCTCGGCGTATTGCTTTGTATCAATGGCACAGGCATATTGAACCAATGGATAAAAAATATAACCGGTGCACAACACAGCTACCGGCAGATAAATGAACTGGCAAAAAAAATAGAACCGGGCAGCAATGGTGTATTGATGATGCCTTTTGGAAATGGTGCTGAACGCATGTTGGAGAACCGGATCTTACAAAGCCATATTCACAACATTGATTTTAATATTCATACAGCTGCTCATTTATACCGGGCTGCACAGGAAGGTATCGCTTTTGCTTTTCGTTATGGGCTTGATATTATGAGGGAGAATGGAATGAACCCTTCGGTAATTCGTGTTGGCAGGGCCAATATGTTTTTGAGTGATGTGTTTACCAATGCTTTTGTAAATGCCACTAATGTACCGGTGGAAATGTATGATTGTGATGGAAGTGTAGGTGCTGCAATTGGTGCTGGTATTGGAGCTGCGGTCTTTAGTTCTGCTAAAGAGGCTTTTAATAATGCAGCACCCTTATCACTTACTGTGCCTGGCAATGTTGCTTTGTATGATGATCTTTATCATGGATGGAAAAATTGTTTGGAGAATGATACTGTTTTGTTAGATAAAAAATAGCAATGAAATTTTGTATTGAATCATTTATAAATAATTATTAACCCCTCTGCAAAACTTTGCAGAGGATAAAATTAAACACATGTCAATAGTAACAGGTGCCGTAACGTATTTTAAAAACATTGGCCAAATTAAATTTGAAGGAATAGAAAGTGATAACCCACTGGCATACCGCTGGTATGATGAGAAAAGGGTAGTGGCGGGTAAACCAATGAAAGAGTACCTGCGGTTTTCCTGTGCTTACTGGCACAGCTTCTGCGGCAATGGTGCCGATCCGTTTGGAGCACCTTCACATTTATTTTCATGGAATGAAAAAGCAGATGCAGTAGAGAGAGCCAAAGACAAAGCAGATGCAGCATTTGAATTTATCAGCAAGCTGGGACTGCCGTATTACTGTTTTCATGATGTGGATGCGGTGGACTATACCAATGATGTGGCAGACAATGAAAGCAGGCTGCAACAAATTACCGCTTACCTGAAACAAAAACAGGATGAGAGCGGAGTGAAATTATTGTGGGGTACTGCCAACTTATTTTCTAATGCAAGGTATATGAATGGCGCCAGTACCAATCCTGATTTTCATGTGCTGGCACATGGAGGAGCACAGGTAAAAGCTGCATTGGATGCCACCATTGCATTGAAGGGGGAGAACTATGTTTTCTGGGGTGGCCGTGAAGGTTATATGAGCCTGCTGAATACCAACGTGAAAAGAGAGAAAGAACATCTTGCAAAGTTTTTACACACAGCTAAAGACTATGCAAGGAAGAATGGGTTTACCGGTACCTTCTTTATTGAACCCAAACCATGTGAGCCCAGCAAGCATCAATACGATTATGATTGCGAAACGGTAATTGGTTTTCTACGCCAGTACGATTTGCTGAATGATTTTAAATTAAACCTTGAAGTAAATCATGCAACCCTTGCAGGGCATACGTTTCAGCATGAGTTGCAGGTGGCGGCAGATACGGGTATGCTGGGAAGTATGGATGCCAACCGGGGCGATTATCAGAATGGCTGGGATACCGATCAGTTTCCAAATAATATTAATGAACTGGTGGAAGCCATGCTGGTGATTATTGAAGCTGGTGGCTTTGCCGGTGGTGGTATCAACTTCGATGCAAAAATCCGCCGCAACTCTACAGATCCTGAAGATTTATTTTATGCACACATTGGCGGTATGGATGCTTTTGCAAGGGCATTGATCATTGCAGATAATATTCTCCAAAAATCCGATTATCAAAAAGTTCGTGCCAACCGGTATGCAAGTTTTGATACAGGCAAAGGAAAAGAATATGAAGAAGGTAAATTGTCCCTGGAAGACCTGAGAACTTTTGCTATCGCAAATGGAGAACCTGCTGTTACAAGTGGCAGGCAGGAGTACCTGGAAAATATATTGAACCGGTATATTTAAAAAATAATCTAGAACACAAAAAAATCCTGGTGAAGTAAAATAACTTTTTGCCGGGATTTTTTTTGCTTTTAATTATTTGTTTATGCTGCTGCAAACAGGAACATATAAAACAATGCTGCCGCTATTGCCAGCAACACTATTCTGCCTGCTGTTTTAGGAAAACCAGCCCTGTTAATCATGCTCATTAACATACCAATGGCCATCACAATAAGCCCAATCCAAACTAAATTGATGTAAGGAAAAATGTAGGCTTTCAGGGTAACAAAGTCAATCATCTTATCTGATTCTTTTACCCCAATTTTTATTTTGTTGTTCTGTATGTCGATGCCGGCAAATTGTATAAAAAGATTTTGTGCATACACCGTATCATCCACCTGTACTATGTTTAGGCTGTCGCCAATGCCCGAACTGTCCACCAGCAACATCGGAGTGGCATAGTATTTTGTGCTGTCTTTGGCAGTAATGGTAATATCAGCAATTACAGCAGGCCCATTAATTTTTCGGTTAAATTTATTTGTTGCGGGGTTCTTGATGGCTTTATTAAAAACCATAAAGCCTTTGGAATAAAAAATAGTATCGCCTTCTTTTACTTCATGAATTTTAAAGCTGGCAGTATCTTCATTTTTCTCCGGGTTCATCGCATACGAAATGTAAGTGAATACATCATGCGTTAAATAATTTTTAGTGTCGGGGTTACTGCTCATGTTGTTGTTCTTCATCAGGTACACATCAGGATTCAGCACAAAAGATTCAGATACTTTTTTAGTAGCAGCATCTTTACGTTCAAAAAGCAAATGATAAAAGCGCCTGCCTGTTTCATGCCCCATACTGTCATGCAGGTAAGTTACTTCATACTCGTCCATTTGGGTAGGTACCTGACGAATAAGGTTGATATTTTCCGCAGCATTATCCTGCTGTTTGGTTAATGGGTCTATCCCCATCGGGATATTGATGCTCTTAAATTTTTCTTCGCTGATAATTTTTTTATTACCTGCAGAAATGAGCATACCGGCAATCATTAGCCCAAAACCAAGATGTGCTACAGAACCGCCTGCAGCTTTGAGTTTGCCATTAAGCCCCGACTTGATATACCCGGCATTGGCTATCACCGCATAAATGCTGGCAAAAAGGGCTGCATACAAAGCGCCTAAAAATCCAGGCCCTTTTTTATCATAAGTAACAGGATAAAAAATAACCAGAAGGGTGGTAATAATAGCTGCAATAAAAGTAGGAACAGCTATCTTTTTAAATACTTCAGCACCTTTGCTGTTTTTGTATTTGAAATATTGGGTAATGGCAGTTAGCAGTCCAATGATAATGGCAATCAGCACCATCACTTTATTGTAGGCAAACTCCGGATCTTCGGGCAGAGCTAAAGGCCCATCATTTAATTTAGCAATCCAGTCTTTTAGAAATGGTATTTTATTGTAAACTGGAATGGAGGTTAGTCCGATAATAAAGAAGGCTGATAAAAAAAGTACCAGCGAACCAACAAACATCCAGAACTCTCTTGAGTTGGTACTTTCTTCTTTTACGATTGCCGGTATTTTACTGCGGTTGATAAAATATAAAGTGAGTGACAGAACAGTGAACACCGCTAAGAAAGAGAATATTAAAATATTCATTGCATTACCAGCTTCGGTAAAAGCATGTACAGAAGTATCTCCCAGTATGCCTGTTCTTGTTAAAAAGGTAGAGTACAATACAAAAACAAAACTGAGTATCGCAAATAAATAACTTGTTCTCAATGAATGGCCGGTGGCTTTATAAATAACCATGGTGTGCAGCCCCGCCAATAAAATAAGCCAGGGTACCAATGAAGCATTCTCTACCGGATCCCATGCCCAGTAACCACCAAAAGATAAAGATTCATAGGCCCATTTTCCTCCCATCATAATACCCACTCCCAACACTGCCGTACTGAACAATGCGTAGGGCAGCACGGGCTTTACCCAGTCGCCATAGCGCTTGGTTTGCAAGCCTGCATACGCATACGCAAATGGAATAATGGTAGAGGCAAAACCCAAAAATAAAATCGGCGGATGTATTACCATCCAGTAATTACGCAGCAACACATTGAGGCCCACACCATCTTTCATCAGGCTTAGATAATTGGGCATACTGAAGATGGGGCCGTTAATTTCATCTCTTGTTAATACAAAAGGGCTGTTACCTATCTTGGTGCCAAAAATATAAACACCCATGATCATCATGGATAAAAATACCTGGGCAAAACTTACCACGGTCATTACAGGCGCTTCCCACTCTTTACTTTTTTTAATGAGAATGATACCTAATACACAATGCCAGATTGTCCACAGAAGAAAACTTCCGCTTTGGTCTTCCCAGATACAAGCCAACAGGAATTTAAACTCCAGTTCTTTTGAAGTATGCTTGTAAGCGTATAAATATTCAATGTAGTGGTGAGAACAGATGTAAAAAATACTGGCGAATACGGTCAATACAGCTACTGTTTGAATGTAAAAACTAACACGGGCAAATTTTATCCAGGACATTTTTTCAAATGCATCTTTTTTATTAGCCCCAATAAAATAAGCGATGGTGGAAAGGAGTGAAGCAATAAAAGCCAGTAAAACAAAAAAATGCCCCCATTGCCCTATTCCTAAATGTTCCCCTTCAAATTGCATGTGTGTTTCTTTAACTTTATTTCTTGTTACCAGTTATCAGTGATGAGTTGACTGTTGCTGCTGAAAATTTTCAATTAACCAATTCTCAATTATCCATTAATTCGCCACCGTCTTCTCCAGTTGCTTCTTATCGTCTTTATATTTACTAGGGCATTTTAGTAAAATGTCTTTGCATTCAAATACATCTCCCTGCATCTTTCCTTTTAGTACAATGCGTTCGCTGTTTTCCAGTTCTGCCGGTTTAGTATTGTGATAAACTACTTTCGTTTTTCCGCCCAGGCTATCAACAGCTGTAAAGGATAAATAGTTTGGATTATTGGCCGGATCATATTCCAGCGGTACAGACCTGTCAAGCCTTGCGATAAGGTGTACAAACTTTCCCTGTTTTTGTTTGGCAGAGTTTATTGTATCGTAGGTAGAAAAATCTACTGACAACATCAGCAATGCCCCGATGGCAAATGCAATCCCAATCAGCAATATAATATGTGTTCGTTTCATGAGCTTTTGTTTTGCGGTGCAAATTTAGCACAATTCAGGTTGCGGTTTTTTAATTTTTGCATCCGGCGCTTAACTGGGTTGAAGAAAAAGGTTTGAAATTAGAAAAGACTTTGCCGGCTCCTAACACAATTATTGGCAATCTTATTTGTTAGTAAATTTTTCATTCATATTACCGCTCATGTGCAGTAACGGTGTATCTTGCATCCGTTTTTTGCACAGCTTCACCTGGAGCTTCATTTCATTCAAAAAAAAGTAATGACTGATCTTTCTAAATTTGACCCTAACTCGGTTGGTAATCCTAACAATAATATTTTTGGTTTACCCTTCTCTGAGGAAGATGCCCGCCTTGTAATATTGCCCATACCCTGGGAAGTAACTGTAAGCTATAATGGTGGCACAGCAAGGGCTCCGGAGCATATCTTTAAAGCAAGCCTGCAGATTGATCTTTTTGATCCTGAATACATTGATGCCTGGAAGCAGGGGTTTTATATGCGGCCATGCGACCGAAAAATTTTGATGAAGAGTGATTACCTGCGGAAAGAAGCTGAACTCTACATTAATTATATCTCCGAAGGCGAGGAAGTGAATGATAATAAATTCATGTGCAAAACTCTTAAAGAGGTAAATGCCGGTGGCGTATTCCTGAACGAATGGGTGTATGAACAAACCAAAGATTTGCTGGATGCAGGTAAACTGGTGGCTTTATTGGGCGGCGACCACAGTACACCGTTTGGATATTTTAAAGCCATTGCAGAAAAACATGGCGACTTTGGAATATTGCAAATAGATGCACATTGCGACCTGAGGGCGGCTTATGAAAACTTTAAATATTCCCATGCTTACATCATGTACAATGCATTGGAAGAAATACCACAATTGAAAAAACTGGTACAGGTGGGCATCAGGGATTATTGCGAAGAGGAGTGGGATTACATTGCAAAAAACAATAACCGCATCAGTACTTTTTTGGACAGGGATATTAAAGAACGCCAGTATGAAGGCCAAACCTGGCAGACCATTGCTGATGAGATCATTGACCAGTTGCCACAAAAAGTATTTATCAGTTTTGATATCGATGGGCTTGATCCAAAACTTTGTCCACACACCGGAACCCCCGTGCAGGGGGGCTTTGAGGCCGAACAGGTATTTTATCTGTTTAAAAAAATATTGAAAAGCGGCAGGCAGTTCATTGGTTTCGACCTGAATGAAGTAGGGGTGAGCCAGGACGAATGGGATGAGAATGTGGGCGCCAGGTGCCTGTTCAGGTTATGCAGTATGCTGGTGGCAGCAAACCCGGTGGAAGTGAAGTAAAACTGTTAGATGGCTGCATGGTTAAATTGTTACTAAAGCTACACAGTAAAGTGAAGCGGTAACCGGTTTTAATGGTCATTATCACAACAAAACAACTTATCTAAAAATTGCGGAATCTCTCCCCAAATAATTCAACAATTAAGCAATAGAACAATACAGAATTTTCCATGTTTGTTTTTAAAATAAAAGATAACAGCACGGCCATTGATATTGTGGTTACAAGGGCATTGCTTGCTTTGGCTGGTATTGTTGTATTGCTGTACCGTACCGGTGATTATTTTTCAGTGAATATTATTATAGCCGTCATTCTTTTTGGTTCCTCTCTTTTTATAAAAATTTTATTGTTCCGGTTAGGATTGGATAAGCTGCTGCTGGTATGCATTGCAGCAGTTTTACTTTTTGTAGCCACTCATTCTGTTGGATTTGCTTTGGTGCTGGTATTGTATGCAGCTGCAATAAAATTTTTGTATAAGCAGCCAGTGGTGCAGATCAGCAAAGAAGGGCTGGAACTTAAAAAGATGATTGGCAGCAATCATTACGAATGGAGTAGCTTTGTCAACGTAATTTTAAAAGACAACCTGCTCACCCTTGATTTTAAAAACAATAAATTATTGCAGTTGGATATTGCAGAAAATGAACAAGTCATCAATGAAGAAACATTTAATAGTTTTAGCAGGGAATGTTTACTGCAGTTATGAATTATGAGTTATGAATGATGAGTTGTGAGCCATTATCAATTTAAAAATTATCAATTAAAAATGCAAAGCCCTTACATACTTTATTCTGATGGCAACGGAAATATTTTTGAAGATACATCACTGTATGTAACCGGCCGCAGTGGCTGGGATGCAATGCCCGTGCCTGCAGATGAATGGATAGAATTGCCAACCGGTGGTAATTTATACGAACTGCCGGGAAGAAAAGGAATAGGCATTGACGTGGAAACCGGCGACATGCGCCTGTGTGAAAAAGGCTGGGCCGTAGCGGCATTTATTCCTCCGGCACATACTGGGCTGTACATGGCGGCTTATGAAACGGCTGATGATGCACCTACTTTGCCATTGTTTTGTTACACCGCTGCCGGCTGGCTGGATAATAAATTTTATGTGCCGGCCATTCGTATTGAGCAGGACATTCGCCAGGAATCTGAAGGATATGATGAAGGCGAAATAATAACCGGGGCGGCTCATTTATTAGCAGCTTACCCACACAACAGGCTGGTAAAGCATTTGATGGAAAACTGCTGCAGCACTTATCATTGCCCGGCAGCAAGAAACTTTGCGATGGGCCGGTGGGAATGCCCCGTGCCTTCGTCACCAGCCTGCAATGCCAACTGCATTGGCTGCATCAGTTTTCAGCCGAGTGATGAAACGATTGTGAGTACACAGGACAGGCTAACGTTTAAACCTACCCCGGAAGAAATTGTGGAGTTTACCGTTCCGCATTTAGCCACTGCTCCTTTTCCATTAATCAGTTTTGGTCAGGGCTGTGAAGGCGAACCTTTACTGATGTGGGAAACCATTCGTGACAGCATTGTCGAAATAAGAAAGCATACATCAAAGGGAAGCATCAATATCAATACCAACGGCAGCAAGCCGGATGCAGTAAAAGCCTTGTGTGAAGCAGGTTTGAACAGTATCAGGGTAAGTACCAATTCTGCCAGGGAAAAAATTTATACTCCTTATTACCGCCCCAACAATTATGTATTTGATGATTTAAAAGAAAGCCTGAAAATTGTACGCAACTATGGTGGATGGACAAGCATCAACTATTTTGTTTTTCCCGGTATGACGGATAGCATTGAAGAATATGAAGCCCTTCGACAACTGATTATAGAAACAGACCTCTGCATGATTCAATGGCGCAATTTCAACATTGACCCCGACTGGTACCTTGGTAAAATTGGCGTAGCAGAAACCGGCGAGTGCATGGGAGTAAAACAAATGATGGAACTGCTGAGGGAAGAATTTCCCAATTTAAAGTTTGGTTATTTCAATCCATCCATTGAAAGAATCAGGGGTGATTTTGAAAAAGACTTTGCTCATTCGTAAACAAAATATTTACCTGTAAATATTTTATCCATCAAACAAATTATTCGATTTTCAAAAGAAGAGAAATTAATTTTATCCTATGCTGCAGCCTGTATTTAGCTGCTTTTAGCAAGCACCAGCACCAGCATTATTCCAACAATTGCTTGCCAAAATAAAAATAATCCTGAAAAAATTGTACTGGGTTCTCCATAAATAATATACAACGGCTCTATAAAATTTTCAATTGGCGGAAGCAACAAAAAATCATTGATGATAAAAGCAATAGCGCCCAGGATGAAAACATTTTTTTTGGAAAACTGAATTTTGATAATGAATTTATCAGTGAGCATAAAAGTCGCTAGGGAGCCTAAGCCACAGGTAATAATTCCAACTGCATAACTAAAATACCCGGTTACAAATGTGATACTTAACGCAGCTAGGTAGGTGGCATACATCAGCAGAAAATAAATCAGCACTTTTTTTACTGTCAACTTTGTCTGTGTAATGATAAAAACTAAAACGCTGGTGCTAGTAAATAAAAGGCCTGGCAAATAAGCGTTTGGTAATATGCTGGTATCTGTAGTGCGGCGAAATAACCAGGCAGAAAAAAAACCAGATATTACAAATAGCAGGGCTGAGATGATTGCCGGGATCGGGTTTAAATATTTGTTTTGCAAACTGATTTTTTTTTTAAGTAACCATATTATGAGCAAAATTGCAAACAACATTCTGTGCCTGACTGTGGAATGCTGTTCTTCCGGCTAACTAAAATTAAATTTATAAACAAAAGTTGATGATTTGCGTATAACAGATAAAAAAGGAAAGTGGAGAAATTTGAAAATGGGAGAGTCTTGGTCGTTGAGAATATTGATTATTGAGCAGAACTTTAGCTGAAATAATTTGAATACAATTTAAATCTTCACCATCCTTTTTTAGGCTGTAACACACTTCTAATAACAAATTCAATGAATTTTTATATAATTTAATCAGATTTAAGTGTTATAAAATATTGAATATATTTTTTTTATTATTGTTTATAAATAGTTTTTTTAAATAAAAATGTTGTACCAAAAAATAATAAAAAACAGGGGCTTAAAAGCAGCATTTGTTAAAAAAGGTCTGTCAGTTATAAATAATTAAAAGAAGAGAAGAACTATTTGTTTTTATTTATTCACCAATGAAAAATAATTTATGAGAAAAATTGCAATTGTCATGGCATTACTGCTATGCAGTAAGTTTTCCATTTTTGCCCAGATAAAGGGCAAAGTAATGGATTCAAAAGATGGGTCTCCGCTGGCCGGAGCCTCAGTAAAAATAAAAGGTACTACCAAAGGTACTACCAGCAATGCCGATGGTACCTTCAGTATTGACGCTGATAAACAAGTATCTCTTGAAATTACCGGAGCCGGATTTACTCCCCAAACACTAAAAGCTTCTCCGGGACAATCAATTGAAATAAAACTTCAGGCCAATACTACTAACATGTCGGAAGTAATTGTTACGGCACTGGGTATTACCCGGTCTAAAAACACACTTCCTTTTTCTGCTCAAAAAGTTTCTGGGGCTGATGTAAGCCAGGCAAGGAATTCTAACCTGGTAAGTAATTTAAGTGGGAAAATTTCAGGCCTTGAAATAAGGCAGGGAAATTCTTTAGGTGCTTCCACTAATGTGGTCTTGCGTGGAGCAAAATCGCTTACGGGTACTAATCAGGCTTTATTTGTAATTGACGGGGTACCTTTTGATAATTCAAATACAAATTCAACAGATCAAACAACCGGTCGTGGCGGTTTCGACTATGGTAGTGCCTCAGCTGATATTAATCCCGATGATGTAGAAAGTATCACCGTTTTGAAAGGAGCTTCTGCCACTGCTTTATATGGTTCCCGTGGCTTCAATGGTGTAATTTTAGTTACAACTAAAAAAGGAAGAAAGGGGTATAACGTTACCATCAATTCAGGGATTACCCACAATTCAATATTAAAGAACACTTTCCCTACCTATCAAAAAAAATATGGGCAAGGCTATGGCTTTTATTATGGCTCAAATGGGGACTCTAATTTTAATGATGATGATGTGAATGGCGACGGTATACCAGATAAGGTGTCACCCCTTACAGAAGATGCATCTTATGGTGCCCCTTTTGATCCTGCTTTATCAGTATATCAATGGAGTTCTTTTGACCCTAGTTCACCAAATTTTGGTAAAGCATTGCCTTGGGTAGCAGGGGCCAATGATCCAACTGCTTTCTTCGATAAACCAGTATCATTTAACAATAGCGTTTTTTTAGAAGCTGGAGGTGATAAAGGAACTTTTGCATTAGGGTTTACCCGTAACAATGAAAAAGGAGTATTACCAAACAGTCAATTAAATAAAAACCTGCTTAATTTTTCGTCCACTTACAAACTAAGTGAGAAGTTAACTGCAGGTGCAGCAGCAAATTATTCTGATATATCCGGAATAGGCCGTTATGGAACAGGATATGATGGAGGAAATGCACTAAACCCGATGACCAATTTTCGTCAGTGGTGGGCTTTAAACAATGATGTAAAGGAATTAAAAACCGCATATTTTAGAAATAGTCAGAATATTACCTGGAACCCAGCATCTACAAGTGATGTAACAAAACCAATATTTTGGGATAACCCCTATTTCAGCAGATACGAAAATTATGAAAGTGATAATAGAAAAAGAGTATTCGGTAACGTATCGCTTAATTATACCCCAATTAGCTGGTTAAATATTTTAGGAAGAATATCTATAGATAATTACGATGAATTTCAGGAGGAAAGAAAAGCAGTTACCAGTGTAGGAGTTCCTTATTATAGAAGGTTCAATCGCAGATATAATGAAATCAATTATGATTTATTGGCAAATGGAACTTGGGATTTAACCAAAGATTTAAATTTCAAAGCGTTGATTGGTACCAATATAAGGGAGCAGAAGATAACAAGTGTTGATGCTGTTACAAATGGGGGCTTGGTTATCCCAAGATTGTATGTGTTGTCTAATTCCATAAATACTCCGTTGGCTCCTGTAGAAGCAGAATTGAATAAGAGGAGTGAAGGTGGTTTTGGTGGCGTTACTTTTACATACAAAAACACATACATACTTGATGCTACTTACCGCAGGGATCGTTCTTCAAGTTTACCTAAAGGCAATAATACTTATGGTTATTATTCTGTTGCCGGTGGTTTTGTATTTTCAGAGTTAGTAAAACCAACCTGGTTAAATTATGGCAAGTTAAGAGGAAGTTATGCTGAAGTTGGTTCTGATGCTACTTTTTATCAAATCAATGATACTTATGTCCATGATATTGACGGTAATTCCGGCAGTGAAGTTGCTTCTTATGATGGCAATTCATTATTTTCTGTAGCGGGTACAAAGAAGAATGAAAAACTAAAACCTGAAAGAACAAAAAGCTTAGAAGTAGGTTTGGAAATGTCGTTTTTGAAATCAAGATTAGGTTTTGATCTTACTTATTATAATGCCAAAACAAATGATCAGATATTACCTGTTACTGTTTCTACAGCTACTGGCTACACAAGGAAAGTTGTTAATTCCGGAACGATTCAGAATAAAGGAATAGAATTAAGTTTGTATGGCTCACCTATAAGAACTTCTACTTTTTCATGGGACATCAATTTAAACTGGACAAGGAACAGGAACAAAGTAGTTGATTTGTATACTGATCAGTCAGGAACTCCGATAGATAATATTATTCTTGGCACCTTTCAGGGAGGTTTATCCGTTAATGCAACACTTAACGAGCCTTATGGTACTATACACGGTACTGATTTTATCTATACTAATGGACAAAAAACAGTTGGTACCAATGGAAGATATTTAAAATCCGAAACAAATAACATTACAATTGGTAATGTAAATCCTGACTGGATCGGGGGTGTTACCAATAAGTTTAGCTACAAAGGTATTTCTTTAAGTTTCCTGGTTGATATAAAGCATGGGGGAGATTTGTTTTCTACAGATCTTTATTATGGATTGGCAACCGGGCTTTATCCTGAAACAGCTGGTAACAACGATCTTGGTAATCCTTTGCGTAACCTATTATCAGATGGTGGAGGAATTATCAGGGATGGTGTAACTGCTGATGGCAAGCCAAATATAAAAAGAGTAGCGGCATCTAATTATGGCGCATATGGTTATCGTTATTCTCCGGATAAAGCATTTATTTATGATGCCAGTTATATTAAATTACGAGAGGCTTCTATAAGTTATATGCTTCCTAAAAAGCTTTTTAGCAAAGGTGTTATAAAAGGTGTTGATCTATCGTTAATTGGAAGGAACCTGTGGATTATTGATAAAAAACTTCCTTATGCAGATCCTGAAGAAGGTTTTAGTTCAGGAAACTTACAAGGAATACAGACTGGTGCTTACCCAACAACACGTTCCATTGCATTTAATATCAGAGTTAAATTATAAATAACTATAAAATTCTTATCATGAAACAAATATTGTATAGCGTTCTTTTGGTTGCCAGTTTATTTTTTGCATCCTGTAAAAAGAACATAACAGATATAAATAACAATCCCAAAGAGCCGGCAATAGTGCCTTCCAGTTCTTTGTTTTCAAATGCATCAATTAATATGGCTGATGTATTGGCCAGTACCAATGTAAACAATAATGTTTTCAGGTTATTTGCACAACAGTGGGCTGAAACAACCTATCCAGATGAAACTAATTATGATCTTAATGGAAGGCAGATAACTGATCGCTGGTTTGCCACTTTATATAGGGATGTTATTAAAGATCTTAAACAGGCTTCTGTAATATTAGAATCTGAAAAAGCAACTCCCCCAATACTTACTGATGAAGTGTACAAAAACAGGAAGGCAGAATTGGAAATATTATCAGTGTTTGCTTATTATCATTTGGTAACAACCTTTGGCAATATTCCTTACTCAGAAGCAATGAATATAGATATTACGCAACCGAAATACGATGATGCAGCCACGGTTTACGCAGATCTTATTAAAAGGCTGGATGATGCATTGGCATTGATTACTGCAAATGAAGATGGATATGGATCAGCAGACCTAATATTAAAAGGAAATATGGGGTCATGGAAAATTTTTGGTAATAGTTTAAAAATGCGAATGGGTATGCTAATTGCAGATTCTGAGCCTGCCAAAGCCGCTGCAATAGTTTCAGCTGCTGCACCAAATGTGGTAAGCAGCAACAGTGAAAATTTAAAAATCAATTTTTTAAGTTCACCACCCAATACTAATCCGTTATGGGAAGATCTTGTGCAAAGTGGTCGCTATGATTTTGTTGGAGCAAACTCATTGGTTGATAAAATGAATAGTTTAAATGATCCAAGGGTACCACTGTATTTTGAAAAAGATGGTTCAGGTCAATACTCTGGTGGTGTATATGGTTCCGCCAATACTTATGATAATTTTTCTGCACCTTCTGCTACCGTTTCCAAACCAGATTATCCTGAAACTTTCTTCAGTTATGCTGAAATGGAGTTTTTAAAAGCTGAGGCAGTTGAAAGAGGGATTGCAGTTGGAGGAACAGCAGAGGAACATTATAATAATGCAATTGATGCCTCTATACAGGAATGGGGCGGTACAGCAGCTGATGCTTTAACTTATCGTTCTCAGCCATCAGTAAAATATACAACAGCGGTGGGTACTTACAAACAAAAAATCGGTATTCAGTCCTGGATAGCCTTATATAACAGGGGGTATGATGCCTGGACTCAATGGCGTCGCCTTGACTATCCCCAATTACTTCCACCACCTGACGGTTTATTTGCAAATGAAGAAACACCTGGTGTACCTACAAGATATACCTATCCGGTAGTAGAGCAGAATTTAAATAAAGTAAACTATACTGCAGCAGCTGCTGCTATTGGGAAAGACCAAATAACTCAAAAACTTTGGTTTGATAAATTTTAAATAGCAAGGTTTGTTATAATCTTTTTAGCCGCCACATTTTTTTGTGGCGGCTAATTTTTTATATAAGGCCCTTCGGTGAATTCATTATTATGTCGGATATTAAAAATGGCAACGCACAAAAGCTTCCATTGCAGCAAACTGCGTCAACCCCAACTGGGCATAGAGCTTAGCCGTGTTGGCATTGCGTTCTTCGGCTCTTTGCCAAAACTCACGGGCATCACTGCCCTGAAAGGGAACGGTGTCTTTCTGGCTTTGGTGAATGAAGATGCCGTTGCGTTTCTTTACTACCTGGCCGGGGCTCATTGGGATGGCCATTTCTATTTCGGTGATGTCCCATTCCTGCCAGGCGCCTTTGTAGAGCCAGAGCCAGCAATCATCTACCCAACGCTCCTCAATCTTTAACCTTCTCAACGCTTCTATCACCACATCAAAACAAACTTTGTGGGTGCCGTGAGGATCAGCAAAATCACCGGCGCAAAATATTTGTTGCGGTTTTATTTTGTTAAGCAGCTCCATGGTGATTTCTACATCAGCTTCACCCATCGGATTTTTTTCGATGGTGCCGGTTTCATAAAAAGGCAGGTTTTGAAAATGTATTTGTTCATCCTTTAAACCAACATATTTGCAGGTGGCTTTTGCTTCACAGCGCCGGATCAATCCCTTGATGGCTCTTATTTCTTCCGTATCTTTTTCGCTGGTTTTTTTTGTTTGTAAAAAAGCAATGGCATAATCCAGTATTTTTTTGCTCTTGGTTTCATCAATGTCAAACATGCTTTCGAAGCCAACAGCAAAGTCAATAAACCGGGTTACAAATTCATCTGTAACAGCAATGTTGCCACTGGTTTGATACCCAACATGCACTTCATGCCCCTGGTCATGCAGGCGCATGAAAGTGCCCCCCATGCTGATGATGTCATCATCGGGATGAGGGGAGAAGAGAATCACTTTTTTTGGAAATGGCTGATGCCGTTCTGGATGTGTAAGCCGCTGCTCTGTTGGCTTTCCGCCGGGCCAGCCGGTAATGCTGTCTCTCAATAAATAAAATACCTGCAGGTTTATTTCATACACATCGCCTTTGTCTACCAGCAGGTCGCTGAGGCCATTATCATTGTAATCATGATTGGTGAGGCCGAGTACCGGCTTCTTTAATTTTAATGCCAAGTCCACCACGGCACGTTTTATCATTTTGTCTGTCCACTCACATTCACCCGTTAGCCACGGACGTTTGAATCTGGTAAGTTCACCTGCTGCGGCTTCGTAAATTACAAAGCTGCAGTCATCATGATTTTGCAGCAGCGATGCTGGTACATCTTCTGTATCATCCAGCTCTGTTGCCTGTTGTATTACCGGGGCCTTGGTTTGTCCCCAGCCCATCAAAATAATTTTCTTCGATTTTAAAATAGTGCTGATGCCCATGGTGATGGCCATCCTTGGTACTTCACTCATGTTACCAAATTCGTAGCTGTTGGCAAGACGGGTGCTGTTGTCCAATGCCGTTAGTCTTGTTTTGGTGTAGATGCCGCTGCCGGGTTCATTAAAACCAATGTGCCCGTTTACTCCAATGCCTAAGATCTGTAAGTCAAGACCGCCGGCATCTTCAATTTGTTTTTCGTAATTGTTGCAGTGCTCTTTTATTTTATCTTTTGCCACCATGCCATCGGGCAGATGGTAATTGTTGGGGTCAATATCAGTTTGCTCAAACAAATTTTTCCGCATAAAATAATGGTAACTCTGCAATGCATCTTTGTCCATCGGATAATACTGATCGAGATTAAAAGTGAT